>MGQW01000026.1:6761-7495 GCA_001798885.1 Deltaproteobacteria bacterium RBG_16_64_85 | reverse complement strand
GAACCCGCCCGGATACACTTCCGCGACCGTTTTCAGAAAGGGGTGCAGGTCATGGCCTCCCGGGAAGGTGTCGAGCTGGGGGCTCTTTATTGTCCGGAGATGCTGGGTGAAGTCCTCGATCAGCCCGGTTCCCTCCATTTTCTGCTGCAGGCGGCGCATGGGCTCGTTCGCATCGGGGCGGCATTCCTCGAAAGAAAGGAACCGGTTGCCTTCCGCATCGAGGATCAGGAACAGCGGGTCGGAATCGGGGAAGATCCCCTCCGTGAAGTCCTGGAGGATACGGATGAGTTCCGTCAGGGAGTTCTCGGCGCCCGCGCGCCGCGTGACCTCGAAGAGCGTCTCCAGCTGGTGCTGGGTCCTTTGCAGTTCCTTGGAGCGGAAGGTCAAGGCCTCCTCCATCCGCCGTTTTTCGGTGACATCGTGTTCCATCCGGATGACCAGCTCCACGCCGCCGCTGCTGTTGAAGAGCGGATAGGTCGTGACCTGAAGCATCCGCTCCTGTCCCTCGGCGTTCAAGTACACCTTGTCGCACTTGGCGGGACGCTTGATCGCCGCAGCCTCCCGGACGGGGCAATGGATTCCACCCTCCCAGCAAGGGGTCTTCCTTCCCGCCATGATGGTGTAGCACGGTATGCCGATCGTCTTTTCCGGATCGAGCCCGACCCGATGGAGGAAGGAGGCGTTGGCTTGCACGATATGGTGCGTCACGGGGTCGACGACGACCAGATTGTCGG
>MGQW01000026.1:0-6743 GCA_001798885.1 Deltaproteobacteria bacterium RBG_16_64_85 | reverse complement strand
TGTCGGTGATGTTATTGATGATCTTTTCACTGAATTCCTTGGCCGAGCGGAGTTCCGACTCAACCTGTTTCATGCGGGTGATGTCCGTGACGATGCCTACGGAACCCAGGAAGATGTCATTGACCATGAGCGGCGCGGCCGATACCAGACCGACGAGAGACGTTCCATCCCTGCTCCTGAAGCTCAGTTCGTAGACGTCCTCCAAACCTTTGCGGCGGCGGTCCAGCTGTTCTTTCGCCGCTCCTTTCGAACCTTCGTCCATGAGATCGAACAGCGACCGGCCCATGATCTCGTCGAGATCGTACCCCAACATTCCGGCCAGCCGCTTGTTGGCGAAGGTCACCTTGGCTTCGCCATCGGCGATGAAGATCCCTTCCCGGGCGATCTCCACGATGGTCTGATACCTCTCTTCCGACGTCTTGACCTGGTTTTCGAGATTCTTCCGTTCGGAGATGTCACGGCCGTGCTCGATCGCCTGGACGATGGTTCCATCGGCATCCTTCAACGGGTAGGCGCGGATCTCGAAATGCCGGAGTTGCCCGTCCGGCAGGCGAATGATTTTTTCGCGGATCTGCGGTTCCCCGGTAAGGAAGACCTCCCGGACATGGCATTCCTCGCAAAGGCCGCTGCGGCCATGAAACACCTTGTAACAATGTCCGCCGATCAATTGTTCGGGATTGCGTTGATAGATGGTCATCATCGCCCGGTTGACCATCACGATCCGGTAGTCTCGGTCGTAGATGACCAGGGGGTCGGTGATGCTGTTCAGGACTCTGAGCTGGAACCGTTCCTCCGTCAGGACCATACCCACTTCCTGTCCCATGAGAACCAAGGGTCCGTCGACGCGTCCATCATAATAGGCGCTGCGAATGGCTCCCGCGTCGAGCGAGGGTTGGAGATGCACGGACACCGGGCCGTCGGCCGGAATCAGGATCCAACGGGCTTGAATGCCTTTTTTTTTAAAATGCTATCATATTTTTCATCAGGCGCGGTGAAATCCCCGATGGTTTCGCAGCCTCGCGGGGGGGACCTCCCTCCGGCGGAACATTTTATGACGCTGTGGGCGGCGGTCTGGTACAATTTTCCCCTGTGACGAAGCGGTGGGAATGCGTCATCTGCGGGTATATCCACGAAGGCGAGGAGCCGCCGGAGATCTGCCCCGTGTGCGACGCTCCCAGGGAGTTCTTCCGCCTGTTGGAGGACTGACGCCGGGTTTCTGTTTCGCAAAATGGTTGCTGGAGGGTTCGGATGAAGCTGCCGGAGGGTCTTTATCTTCATCCCATTTTCGTCCACTTCCCCCAGGCGCTCTTCCCGGTGGCGTTTGCATCCTTCCTCCTTTACCTGGGCACGGGGGAGACCCTATTCGAGAACGGGACGTACCTGATGACCGCTTTCGGCCTGGCCGCCACACCGGTAACCATGATCACCGGCTACATCGACTGGAAAGTCCGGTACAAGGGATACATGACCTCGGTATTCCGGATAAAGATCGTCACCGGATTTGTCCTGATCGGGCTCTCGCTTGCCGCTGTGCTGCTGCGCATCCTCGTTCCGGAGACCGCCCGGCTGCCCCTGTCGGGGCTTGGCTGGCTCCGCGCGGGTCTTCTCGCGGGCTGCGTGGCGTCCTGCGTGGTGGAGGGCCATTACGGCGGGAAGCTGGTGTTCCATTGACCCGGATGGCATGAAGCAGCCACTTCACCGATAAGGGGGATCGTGCACATGCAGGCGCCGGAAATCGTCATCGCGCTCCACCGCGCGATCGACAAGGAGAAGGAAGCCATCACCACGTACCTCCAGCTGGCCAAGGTGATCAAGGACGTCAAGGCGAAGAATGTCCTCATCAACCTCGCATCGGACGAAGTGGGCCACATGAACAAGCTCGAGGATCACCTCTCCTCCTACCTCGAGGGGAAGTCCTGGGTGATCTCCCCCGCCGAAGGGGTCGAGGCGGTCGCTGCGGTGCTCACGGAGAGCGCCCGGCTGGAGAAGATCGAGCCGGGGAAGCTGGTCCGGGCGGACGAGATCCAGGTCCTGGAAATGGCCATCGACAAGGAGATCGCGGCGAACCAGTTGTACCTTGCCCTGGCCAGGAACGCCGCGTCGAAAGAGGCCAGGGAGATGTTCCTCGCGCTGGCCAAGGAAGAGGACCTGCACGCCAGGATCCTGAAGGCCGAGGTCGATTCCATCGGACAGAGCGGCTTCTGGTTCGACCTGCAGGAATTCACGATGGAGCAGTAGGAGGTCTTCGGGGGCGTTGGATTTCCTTCGGGAAGCACGGGAGAGGCTGGAAGAGGAAGCGCGGCGGCTCGAGACCGAGTTGCGGGTCAAGCTGCCGAAGGAAATCAACGCCGCGATGGCGCACGGCGACCTCTCCGAGAACGCCGAGTACCATGCCGCCAAAGATCGTCAGTCCACCCTGCAGGCGCGGCTGGGCCAGATCCAGAAACGCCTGGCGGACCTCTCCCGGATCGACGTGTCGAGCATCTCCCGGGACCGCGCGGGCCTGGGGAGCGAAGTGACGGTGGAGAACCTCGACACGGGCGAGACGGTTTGCTACACCCTGGTGATCCCCGAAGTCGCCGACGGGAAAAAGAATTTCGTCTCCGTTGCCGCCCCCATCGGCCGCGCGCTCCTCAACCGGATCGTCGGCGATACGATGACGGTCACCATCCCGAAGGGAACCTGCGAGCTCGAGGTCCAAAAGATCGTCACGATCTTCGGCGACGTCTTCGAATAGCCCCTCCCTTCAGGCGAGCGCGGGGAGTTTCCTGCGAACCTCCTCCGCGATCCGCTTCACCTCTTCCGAACGGCTCTTTGGGCAGATCAGGACGGCATCCCCGCTGCGGACCACGACCACGTCCTCCATCCCCACCGCGGCGACGAGGCCGCGGTCCGACCGGATGAGGGTGTTGCGGCAGTCCGACAGGATGACGTTTCCGAAGATCACGTTCTCCCCCGGCGTCCCCAGAAACTCGTGGAGCGACCGCCAGGTCCCGAGATCGCTCCAGCCGAAATCGGCCGGGATGACGAGGGTCCCTTTCTCCTTCTCCAGAATTCCGTAGTCGACGCTGATGGACGGGATGGCCCGGAAGGCCGCTCGCAGCTTTCCAGGGAACTCCTTCTTTCCGAACGACCGGAACGCCGCTTCCATCGCCGCGTGGACCTCCGGGAGGAACCGGGACAGGCGATCCCGGAACGTGTCCGCCCGGAAGAGGAAGATGCCGCTGTTCCAGGAGAACCGGCCGGATTTCACGAACCGGCGCGCCGCGGCAAGCGCCGGCTTCTCGGTGAACCGCCGGACGTTGTAGACGGTTGCGGCGCGGTCCGCGAAGGGTTTCCCGCGCTCGATGTACCCGTAGCCGGTGGCCGGGTGTGTGGGAGGGATCCCCAGGGTGACGAACCGCCCCGTCCGCCGGGCGACTCGCAACCCCGTCCCGAGCACGGAACGAAAGGCGTGCTCGTCGGCGATGGCGTGGTCCGCGGGGGTGGCTGCGATCACCGCTTCGGGATCGCGGCGGACGATGTGGGCGACCGCCAGCGCCACAGCCGGGGCGGTGTTCCTCCCTTCCGGCTCGAGCAGGATGTTCCGGGCGGGGATGCCGAGGGCGCGGGGGGAGAGATGCGGTGCGTCCTTTTCGCCGGCCACCACCCAGACGTTCTCCTTCCGCAGGAGGGGGAACAGCCGCCGGATCGTCTCCCGGATCATCGGGCCGCGCCCCGTGAGGTTGAGAAACTGCTTGGAGTGGCGTATGCGGCTCTCCGGCCAGAACCGGGTTCCCGATCCGCCCGCCATCACGACCACGTGATCCATGGGCTTTCGACCTCCGCGGTGACTTAGGATAGAATACATCCATGCGCATCGACCTGAAAAAGAGTTTCATCACGGGGGTCTTCGTCCTCGGCCCCCTCGTGCTCTCCATCGCCATCCTGATCTGGTTCTTCGAGAAGGTGGACGCCCTCTTCTCTCCGGTCATCGACGGGATCCTGGGGGTGGCGATCCCGGGGAGCGCGCACATCCCGGGGACGGGGATCCTGGCGGGATTGGCGATCATCCTGCTGGTGGGACACTTCGCCCCGAACGTCGTCGGGAAGCGGGTCCTCGACGCACTGGACAACCTGATCAACCGGATCCCGGGGTACCGGACGATCTACGCCACCATCAAGCAGCTCACCAATGCCTTCTCGCCGGACAGCACGAGCTCCTTCAAGGAGGTGCTGCTGGTGGAGTACCCGAAGGAGAACAGCTACGCCCTCGGTTTCCGCACCGAAACGGTGGAGAAGAACGGAAAGAGGCTTGCCGTCGTGTTCGTGCCAACGAACAACCTCTACCTCGGAGAGGTGCTCTTCATCCCCGAGGAGGAGGCGCAGCGCCTGGACCTGACCGTGGAGCAGGCCGTGCGGATCCTGGTCTCCGGCGGGATCGCCTCGCCGAAGGAAATTTCCTTCCGCAAAGATCGCGCTTGACAAACGGCGGCCTCCATCCGTACCCTGAACGAACCCATGGTGACGACGGTGCTCTCACGAAACGGTTTGCGGCTTGGCGGTCTCGCCCTACTGGCCCTACTGGGGGGCCGGCCCGCCGCCGTGTGAGCGCTTGACGCCATAGGCTGATCGCTCATTGCAGGCCGCGGGAACCGGCAAGGTTCCCGCGGCTTTTTCGTTTGGGCCGCCCGGAATCCCGCTCCCGGCGGTTTTTTTTCGGGATGTCCCGGGATTTACTTTCGACCCGGGACGTTCTTGAACTTTCGTTCGGTCGGCATGAAAAGTTCAAGAACGTCCCTGGGTCTGAAAGTAAATCCCGCACGGACGTCCTGTCATTACGACCGAAAAAAAAGGAGGAAGAAATGGCGGAGAAGGTATTCATTTTCGACACGACGTTGCGGGACGGGGAGCAGGTCCCCGGGGCGAAGCTCGCCAAGGAGCTGAAGGTGGAGATCGCGAAGCAGCTTGCGGTCTTGAAAGTGGACATTATCGAGGCGGGGTTCCCGGCGTCCTCGCCGGGAGACTTCGACGCCGTGCGGGAGGTCGCCCGGGTCGTGAAGGGTCCCGTCATCACGGGGCTGGCTCGGGCGGTGCGGAAGGACATCGACACCCTGTGGGAGGCGGTGAAGGTCGCCAGGCGTCCCCGGATCCACACGTTCCTCGGCACCTCCGACATCCACATCCAGAAGAAGTTCCGCTCCGACCGGGACAAGATCCTGCAGTGGTGCGTGGACACGGTCAAGTACGCCCGGTCGCTGTGCCCCGACGTGGAGTTCTCCACCGAAGACGCGGCGCGGACCGATTTCGAGTTTCTTTGCCGGAGCGTGGAGGCCATCGTCAAGGCGGGGGCGACGACGATCAACGTCCCCGACACCGTGGGGTACGCGACGCCGCAGGAGATGGCGGACCGGATCCGCCGCCTGAAGGAAAAGGTGCCCGCGCTGGACAAGGCGGTCCTCTCCATGCACTGCCACAACGACCTCGGCATGGCCACGGCGAACACGCTGGCGGGGATCCTGGCGGGGGCGCGGCAGGCGGAGGTGACGGTGAACGGTATCGGCGAGCGGGCCGGAAACGCCGCGCTTGAGGAAGTCGTCATGGCGATCCGGACCCGGAGGGAGGTCTTCGGGAACCTCTACACGGACGTGAACGTCCGGGAGATCGCAAAGACCAGCAAGATGGTCTCCGCCCTCATGGGGCTGCCCATCCAAAGGAACAAGGCCATCGTGGGAACGAACGCCTTCGCGCACTCCTCCGGAATCCACCAGGACGGTATCCTCAAGGATCGCTCCACCTACGAGATCATCCGGCCCGAGGACGTCGGGGTCTCCGCCCACACGTTCACCCTGACGGCTCGCTCGGGGCGCGCGGCGCTCAAGCACCACATCGCTGCCTTCGGCCACAGCCTGAACGACGCCCAGATGGACGCCGTATACCGGAGGTTTATCGAGCTGGCCGACAAGAAGAAGGAGGTGAAGATCGAGGATCTGGAGGTCCTCGTGCAGGAGGAGTTGTTCAAGGTCCCGGAGACCTACCGGCTGGAGCACATCCAGATCCTTTCGGGCACGCGGGCCACGCCGATGGCCGCCCTCCGGGTGCGATACGGCAACGAGGTGATCGAAGAAGCGGCCACGGGGAACGGCCCGATCGACGCGGCCTACAAGTGCATCGAGCGGATCGTCGGTCACAAGTTCACGCTGATCAACTTCGGCCTGAATGCGATCACTTCCGGCGAGGACGCCATCGGGGAGGCGACGGTCCGCATCCGGACCAACGGGACGATCTTCGCGGGAGGGGCCAGTTCGACGGACATCATCGAGGCAGCGGTCAAGGCGTACCTGTCCGCCATCAACCGGTGGGTGGCCGCCGAAGAGCGGGAGAAGGCCGCGCGCAAGGGGGGTCGCAAGGCCAGGGGCAAGGCACCGACCGCTTCGGTCTGACGCCGGCGCCTCGCGGGCCGGTCTGGATCGGGGGGCGGGCCGGCGCTATCGGTACTCTTCCCGGGGAGGCGAGAAGGCGTCCAGCGCCACCGCCCCCTCCGGCCCGGTGATGACCTTGTGCGGCACCCCCCCGGGGATGAGGTAGATGTCGTTCCCCGCAAGCCTCAGGGACTCCCCCGCGACGATGAGCTCCATCTCCCCCGACACCATCATCCCCATCTGCTCGTGCGGATGGGAGTGCTCCGGCACCACCGCGCCCGGTTCGAGGGTCACGAGGGAAAACATCAGCTTCTCTCCCGACGCGATTTTCGCCGTCACTCC
>MGQW01000025.1 GCA_001798885.1 Deltaproteobacteria bacterium RBG_16_64_85 | reverse complement strand
GTGACGGAACCGATTCCCGCGAACACCGGGTTCAAGGTGGGGGGCGCCACGTTCAACGCGGGAACGTCGACCCTTTCCTTCACCGTGGTCTACTCGAACAACGGGGGATCGATCTGGACCTACACGCCCGCAAGCGGAAGATGCGGTGCGCCGGCGGGGTACGACGACTGCGTCACGCACGTCCGGTGGACCACCACAGGAAATATGCCCGCCGGGACCAGTTTCAGCGTGGGGCTTGTGGTGAGAGTGAAGTAGCCCTCCGGGGATACGTACACAACTGATAGCAATTTTAATTAGTCAGGTCAGCCCGATTCATCTTACCTGACAAGAATTGTCACATCCCTCTGGCCCATCCTTAAATATTTTTCCCTCGGAGTCCCTCCGAACGGCTCCCCTAATAAATTCATTTAATTATTCATTAGTTACAATTGTCTGCCCCACTGGCTTATTAATTGCAACCCACACTTGTGAAAGAAGTTAAAGCCGCAGTCGGACGCGATTTGCGGTTTCTATAAGGCCGGAGAATCAGGGTGGGAACGCAGTGGACATCCGGAAAAAATCACTAAATAAATCGGCAGATTGTCCGAAAAGAAACAGAGAACTCGACAAGGGTGTTCTTGTGCCCACGAAAGCAGGAAATCGAAATCATTCCGGACCGCCGGAAAACAGAAAAAGGAGGAGGAAAGAGATGAGGCAGAAAAGATTTTTCGTGGTGTTGGTGGTCCTTGCGTTTTCGGCAACGGCCGCAATGGCGCAAATCGGGCAGAAACCGGAGCTGGTGCTGACGCTCTCCGTCCAGAAAGAAGTGATCGTGACGGGGGAGGGCGGCAATCCGAAGACCGAGTGGCGGGAAGTCCAGAGCACGGGCCCGGGCGATGTGCTGAAGTACACGATCCGCTACGAGAACAAGGGCAAGGGGGAGGCCCGGGACGCGAAGATCGTCGATCCGATCCCGCCGAGCACCTCCTACATCAGCGGCAGCGCCGGAGGGGATGACGCCGCAATAGCGTTCAGCCTCGACGGGAAGATCTTCCAGCCGCCCCCCCGGCTCACGTACCGGGTCAGGCAGGCCGATGGCACCGAGGTCGAGCACGTCGCCACTCCCGACATGTACACCCACATCCAGTGGGAATTGATCAAGCCGGTGCTGCCGGGTGGCACGGGCAGCGTGAGTTTCCAGGTCTTGGTCCAGTAGACCGGTCATGAACAGGGAAGGAACGGAAAGGATGCAGATCCGAAACAAAAACGAAGAAAAGGAAGGAGGAACGGCAACGATGCGTAAGGAAACCGGCAACAGCAACAGAGACGGAAAGGAGAAACGGGACATGGGCATCACGATCGCAAGGCGATCAATAGTTCCCTGGATGGCCGCGGTCTTTCTTGCCGCGCTGCTTCTCACCCCGATGATCGCCGGGGCCGCGACCCCCGCGGGGACGGCCATCATGAACGCGGCGACGGTGAACTACCAGGACACCAGCGCCAACAACTACTCTGCAGTCTCCAACACCACGACCGTGACGGTGATTTCGGTGTTCGGCGTTTCGCTCGCGCCGGTGCCGGTGGACCAGTCCGTTCCGTCCAACACCGTCGCGTACTACGCCTACATCCTCACGAACACGGGGAACGACAACAACACCTACGCGCTGAGCGCCGCTTCCGGGGCCGGGGGGAATTCGTGGACGGTCACCCTCTATGCGGACGACGGAGCGGGCGGCGGGACGGCGAACGACGGGATCCACCAAGCGGGAGAGACCACCGTGACGAGCTCCACGGGAGTCCTGGCGGGAGGCGCGACCTACCGGTTCTTCCTGGCCGTGACGGTTCCCGCAGGCACCGCCAACGGGCAGACCGACGACAGCATCCTGACGGTCAACGGAGCCAGCGGCGGACCGGAAGCCGACACCACGGACACCGTGACGACGACGGCCCAGGCGCCGGCGCTGTCCGTCCTGAAGAATGTGCGGAACGTGACGACCAGCGGAACCTTTGACAACACCGCGAACGCCGCGCCCACCCAGACCCTCGAGTACCGGGTCACGGTCACGAACAATGGAACGGTAAATGCCACTTCGGTCGTCCTGACCGACTCCGACAACGCGAACACCACCTACGTCCCCGGCTCCATGAGGATCGGACCGAGCAACGCCTACGGCGGTGCGGGGAACCTGAATCCGGGGGACGGCAACTCGGACAGCGCGTTCCCGATGCCGTGCAATTTGGCCGCTTGCGGGCACGGTCATGTCGACGGGTCCGGCAACGTGACGGCCTACCTCGGAAACACGGCCAACGACGGCGCCGCCGGGCCGGGGGGGACACTTACCACCGGCCAGACGATCTACGTCTATTTCCATGTAACCGTCGACTAACGGACGCCAAGGAGGAAAAGACCGCCGGGACAATGGAACGTGCTTGCCGGGAGGCGCATATGCCGACGACCGAAACGGGGGTCCCTGGCCGTTCTTCCGGGACTGATCGCAGGGACCCTTTTTCTCCTTTTTCCCCGATTGTCTCCGGCCGCCACGCCGCCGGGGACGCAGATCACCAATCTCGTTAATCTCGAATATCTAACCAGTCCGACAGTATACACGATCCCATCCAACCAGACTGCGGTCACCGTCGGGATGTACCACGCGGTCTCCATCGGCCCTCCGTGGTCGGGGATCGCATACCCCGGAACGACCGTGACCATCCGCCACACGGTGACCAACGGTGGAAATGTGACCGACACGTTCGACCTGAATGGGACCAGTTCCCTCGGGCTTCCCCTCCAGGTCCTGGCTTCCGACGGCCAGACGCCGCTGGCGGACAGCAACGGCAACGGGATGCCGGACGTGGGTCCTCTTCCGCCCGGCGGAACCGTCGACGTCGTGCTCCGCATCACGGTGCCCGTCGGGATACCCACCGGCCAGGTCGACAATACGACCGTCCTGGCCGCATCGGCCGCCGCGCCCGCAGCCCAGATGAGCGTGACCAACCTCGCCACGATCCCCAATTTCTGGGATCCCCTGGTGAAAACGGTGGATCCCGCCGGGCAGGTGTCTCCGGGGGTCACCGTCACCTACACGAACACGTTCGGCAACTCGAGCGGCGTTCCCGCCACCAACGCGGTGATCTCCGACGTGCTGGACGCGAGCCTGGTCTACATCGACGGGAGCGCGACGTCTCCGCCGGGAATTGCGGGGACCGTGATCGCATACGATAACGCAACCCGTACTCTCTCCTGGACGGTTCCGACGGTTCCCGCGGGGTACACCGGCCAGGTCGGTTTCCGGGCCATCATCGACCCCGGGCCGTTTCCCGTGAGCACGGTCAGCAACCGGATCTCCATGATGAGCGACCAGTCGCCCGCCCCCCAGTTTTCCAACGTCGTTTCGACCGTCGTGGTGGAGCAACCCCTCTTCATCACGAAAACCGCCGACCGGAAGGTGGCGGAGATCGGAGATTACGTCGGCTATACCGTGTCGGTGGTGAACAGGAGCACCGTCCTGACGGCCGACAACGTGATCCTCTCGGACGACCTTCCGCAGGGGTTCCGGTACGTGAAGGGAAGCAGCAGGCAGGGCGGCGCAGTCGTTGCGGACCCGTCCGGGGGAACCCGGCCGCAATGGGCGCTCGGGCCTCTTGCTCCCGGTGAGAGCAGGGCCCTCGCCTACCGGGCCATCGTCTCCGTGGACGCGATGCTCGGGGACGGGACGAACACCGCGAGCGTCGCCGGGACCACGCCGGGGGGGAACCTTCTCCAGGCCGGTCCGGCGAGGGTCCGCGTGAAGATCGCGGAGGGGGCCCTGAACAGCAAGGCGATCATCCTCGGCCGCGTGTTCGTCGACCGGAACGGCGACAGGATGCCCGGCGAGGACGAGCCGGGCGTGCGGGACATCCGGCTGGTTCTCGAGGACGGGACCTTCGTGATCACCGACGGGGAGGGGAAATTCTCCATCTACAACGTCCGGGCGGGCGAGCATGTCCTCAAGCTCGACCGGAACAGCCTCCCTCCCGGGTACGTTCCGGTACCGTTGAACAACACCTTTGCGGGCGACGGGGGTTCCCAGTTCATCTCCGTGCCTTTCGGAGGGCCGGCAAGGGGGGATTTCGGGCTCGTTCCGGAGAACGGGAAGGAGAGACCACTTCCGGAGAGCAAAGAGAAGCCGGCGGAAAAGGTGTACACCTTCGGCACGTCGACCAGTGCCCCTCCGCCTTCCCTGGAAGTGCAGGTCCAGTACATGGATCCGACGCCGGAGATCCTCTCTCCCCGAGGGGGGGCCATCCTTGCCAAACCGTGGACCGATATCGCCGTTCGGGTCCCCGAGGGGGCGCGCCACTTTCTCAAGGTCAACGGGGCCGTGATCCCGGTGAAAAGGATCGGGAAGAAGATCCACGAGTCGGCGAGAAAGCTCTACGTCTACGAATACGTCGGCGTGAAGCTTGCTCCCGGAGCCAACAAGATCGTGCTGGAATCGATCGTTCCCGGCGAAGTGGGGGTGGAAAAAGAGATCGCGGTGACCGCGCCGGGCCCGCCGGTAAAGATCGTCCTCGATCCCCCGAAGGCCACCGTCATCGCCGACGGGAAAACGACGGCCTCCTTCACGGTCACCCTCCTGGACGAGTGGAACCGGCCGTCGATGGAGGAGACGGTCGTCACGGTCGTCGCCACGAAGGGGACGATTGTCGAGAGCGACCTCGACCCGTCGGCCGCCGGGCACCAGATCAAGCTCCGGGACGGCCGGGCGAGCTTCACCCTGCGCTCCACGCTCGTGACGGGGAGCGACAGGATCCGGGTCCTCGTGGGGAACAACATGGAAGCGGAAGGGGAGGTGTACTACACACCGGAGCTCCGGGATTGGGTCGTGGCGGGCATCGGGGCGGTGACGGTCGGGGCGAACAGCGTGAGCGGGGACACGGCGAAGATCAAAGACGATGACGAATACAAGGAAGGCCTCTTCCACGAGGAGAAGCTTGCGTTCTTCGCGAAGGGGAAAATCTTCGACCAGTATCTCCTCACGGGCGCGTACGACACCGGCAAGCCGGAAGGAGAGGGGCTGTTCCAGCGGTCCGCCCCCGAACGCTTCTACCCCATCTACGGGGACGCCAGCCGGATCCTCTACGACGCGGAGTCGCGGCAGAAGTTGTACCTGAAGGTCGAGCGGGACCAAAGCTCCGTCCTGTTCGGCGACTACCACACCGGCCTGTCCGAAAACGAATTCGCCCGCTACGACAGGACGTTCAACGGGCTCAAGGCCGACATCGACACCGGGCTGCTGACCTTCCGGGGCTTCGCGACCAAGACGGACCAGGTGCAGGTAAAGGACGAGATCCCGGGGAACGGCACTTCGGGGTTCTACTTCCTCAGCAGGACCCCCGTCCTGGAAAACAGCGAAAAGGTCCGCATCGAGGTCCGCGACCGGTACCACCTCGAAAGGATCCTCTCCTCCGTCGACAAGGTGCCCTACACCGATTACTCCATCGATTACGTCAGCGGGGCCGTCCTGTTCAAGCAACCGGTTCCTTCCCTGGACGGCGGGTTCAACCCCGTCCGCATCGTCGTCCTCTACGAAGCCGAAGGCGCGGGCGAGGACCGGTACACCTACGGGGGCAGGGCCGGCGTCAGGCTCGGGGGGAAACTGGAGGTCGGCGCGACCGCCGTGGTCGAGGACGTGGGGTTGGGGGAGAACACCCTCTTCGGGGCGGATGCCGCCCTCAGGCTTTCGGAAGGATTCCGGCTCAAAGGGGAGGTGGCCACAAGCGACACCCTGGAGAAGGGAACGGGGACCGCCTGGAAATTGGAGCTGGAAACGGAAGCGGGCAGGAAGCTCAAATTCGGCGCGTATTACCGGGATGTCGACGAGACGTTCCTCAACCCCTCGATGACGGGCAGCGAGACGGGGACGACGAAGTACGGCGCGAACGCGACGTACCGGCCCCGGGAGGAGACGAATATCACCGCGGAAAGCTTCGTCCAGGAGAACCGGGGCATCCAGGCGAAGCAGTTCGTCAACACCCTCGGGGTGACGCAGAACTATTCCCGGGCGAAGCTGGAGGGCGGCTACAGTTTCCTGAAAGAGGACCGGTCCGCCCCCGGGCAGGACGACATCACCTCCCAGCTCGCCTATGCCGGAGTGAGCGGGAACATCACGAAAAAACTCGGCGCAGCCCTGAGACGGGACCAGGTGCTCTCCGGCGGCAATGTCCAGAACTACCCGACGAAAACGAAGGGGGAGCTCACCTACCAGATCTCGGAGACTCTCCGGGGCCGCCTCTCCCACGAGATCCAGGAAGGGAACGACAAGAGGAACGCGACGGAACTCGGCTTCGAAAGCCGGGTGACCGAGAACACGACCCTCTCTTCCCGCTACCAGATCGAAAACACGATCTCCGGGGATATGGCGCAGGCCGTCATCGGGCTGAACAACAAGTGGGAACCCAAGAAAGGCCTCACCCTCAACACGGCGGTCGAGAGGATCCAGTTTATCGACGGGGCCCCCGGCGGCGCGGAAAGGACCACGCTGGCCTTCTCCGCCGAATACCTGCGGAGCGAAAACGTCAAGGCCACGGGCCGCTACGAAGTGCGGCTGGGGGAGCTGGAGACCACGAATCTCTTCGATCTGGGGGCGGCGATCAAGCTGTCCGACGGGCTTTCCCTGCTTCCCAAGGTGAGCCTGTGGCACAGCGAACGGGACCAGGGCGACAGCTCCCTCTACGACGGACAGGTGGGGATCGCGTACCGGCCGCTGGGTACACCCTCGATCTACCTTCTGAGCAGCCTCCGCTTCAAGCTCGAACGGACGGGCGGCGCCGGGACGGAAGACGAGAGGAAGAACCTGATCTCCTCGACGGAGCTCACCCACCGGTTCTCGCCGCGCTTGAGCCTGCTCGGCAAATACGCAGGCAAGTACGCCTGGGAATCCGTGGGAGGAGCCGATTTCAACTCCTACACCGACCTCGTCATCGCCGGCGCGACGTACGACCTTACGGACCGGTGGGATGTGGGAGTCCTGGCGAAGCTGATGAACCAGTACGAGACCGGAATGCACTCGGTGGGCGCCGTGGCGAAGACGGGCTACCGGGTCTACAAGAACCTGTACGCGGGGATAGGGTACAACCTCTCCCGGATGAACGACAGCGACCTTTCCGGTGCGAACTACCAGTCCCACGGCCCGTTCCTCGAACTGAAGTTCAAGTTC
>MGQW01000024.1 GCA_001798885.1 Deltaproteobacteria bacterium RBG_16_64_85 | reverse complement strand
GTGGTCGACTACCTCCAGCTCATGCGGGGGACCTCCTTCCGCTCCTCCTCGGACAACCGCGTCCAGGAGGTCTCCGAGATCTCCCGTTCGCTCAAATCGCTCGCCAAGGAGCTCGACATTCCGGTCCTCGCCGTCTCGCAGCTGAGCCGGAGCGTCGAAAACCGCACCGACAAGCGCCCGCTGTTGTCCGACCTTCGCGAATGCGTGACAGGGGATACGCTCGTCCTGACCACGGAAGGCGGCCGGACTCCCATACGGGACCTGGTGGGGAAGCAGGCGGAGGTATGGGCGATGTCCGCCGAGGGTCGCATCGTTCCTGCAAAGAGCGATCTCGTCTGGTCGGTGGGCGAAAAGCCGGTGACTCGCGTCATTTTGGCAAGCGGCCGCGCCATAAGGGCCACGGACGAACATTTATTGTATGGTTCCCGCGGATGGGTGCGCGTGGCCGATCTGAAACCCGGCGACCGACTTGCCATCGCCCGCACCGTACCCGAACCGACCAAGATGATTCGTTGGCCGGAAGGGAGAATCGTCCTGCTGGGGCAGCTCGTCGGCGACGGCAGCTACCTGGTCAACCAGCCGATGCGGTACTCGACCGCTTCGGAAGAAAACAGCCGTGCCGTCGAAGAGGCGGCTCGAAATGAATTCGGCGCGAAGGTGACTCGCTATCGAGGACGGGGAAAGTGGCACCAGCTGCTCATCAGCGGGAACGGGAACCGTTGGCACCCTGCCGGGGTCAACCTGTGGTTGCGCGATTTGGGCATCTTCGGCCAGCGGTCCCATGAAAAACGGTTGCCGAGGGAAGTATTTCGTCTTTGCAATGAACAGATCGCTCTTCTATTGCGGCATCTCTGGGCGACGGATGGAAGCATCTGTTGCCGCTTGGCCGGATCCAAGGGATCGGCGGGAGTGTATTTCTGTACGGCAAGCGAGGGATTGGCGAAAGACGTGGCCGCGCTGCTGTTGCGACTTGGAATCGTTTCCAGAATTCGACCTGTGCAGAAAGCAAATTACCGACCGGTCTACAATGTGTATGTCTACGGTGTCGATCAGCAGAAACATTTCCTGGAGAAGGTAGGAGCGTTTGGGCCGCGAATTGCCCCCGCAGACAAGCTTTGGGAGGAATTGGCATTCATTGAATCCAATCCCAACGTCGACACGTTGCCGAATGAGGTATTCCTGAAGGTGAAGACAGCCATTGCGGAGAAAGGGATTTCGCATCGGGAAATGGCGGCCCTTCGCGGTACCGCATATGGGGGAAGCTACCAGTTTGCCTTCGCTCCGTCGCGCTCTCTGTTTATGGAGTATGCGAATATTCTTGACAACGATACCCTCCGGGGCTGGGCGATGAGCGACTTGTTCTGGGATCGCGTTATCGACCTGAGCGCGGAGGGAGTCGAGGAGGTCTTCGATCTGACGGTTTCAGGTCCAGCTTCCTGGCTGGCGGACGGCATTATTTCTCATAACAGTGGAGCCCTCGAGCAGGATTCAGACTTGATATTGTTTATCTACCGCGAAGAGATGTACACCAAGGGTGATACCCCGGACGACAAGAAGGGGATCGCCGAGGTGATCATCGGAAAGCACCGCAACGGCCCGACGGGAGAGGTCAACCTCGCTTTCCTCTCTCCCTACACCCGCTTCGAGGACCTGGCCAAGGATTACGAATAAAAGTTGGGGACGTTCTTAAACTTTTTAATCCCTGGGATTAAAAAGTTTAAGAACGTCCCTGATCTTTAGTAATGCTTCCTGCGCCGCCTTTTCCCCCTCCAGGATCGCCTCGTGCTTTTTCGAGAAGTCGCTCGCCCCGATGTGCCCCACCTTCGGCCGGATCACGACGTCGGCCCGGGAGAGCTGGATGGAGGCCAGCCTCGCGTACATGATACTCACCGACTGCAGCAGGGTCTCCACCGTGCTGTCCGGGGCCGAGCCCTCCGTGTCCGCGGAGACGTCTACCGCGATGACGACGTCGGCGCCGAGCTTCCGGGCGGCGTCCACCGCCACGGGACTTGCGACTCCCCCGTCCACGTACATCCTGCCCGCAATCCTGACAGGCCGGAAAACGCCCGGGATCGCGCAGCTCGCACGGACGGCCTGCCCCGCATTCCCCTTGCCGAGGACCAGCTCCTGGCCGCTCTGGATATCGGTCGCGATCGCGTAGAAGGGGATCTTCATCCCCTCCAGTGGGGTGTTCCGCACGGACCGGTTGATGAACTCTTCGAGCTTCTCCCCCTTGATGAACCCGTTGTCGGGAACGGTCAGGTCGATGACGTCCGCCTTTTCGAGGGAGATGGCGAGCTTCTGCACCTGGTAGGCGTTGTGCCCGTAGGCGTACAGGCTGCCGACAATGCTGCCGGCGCTGGTCCCGACGATCAGATGAACGGGCACCTGGTTGGACTCGAGGATTTTCAGGACGCCGATGTGGGCGAATCCCTTCGAGACGCCCGCCCCCAGCACGAGGGCGACCTTCGCCGCCCGGTGCGCGGGTGGGGCAGGGAAAGAAGGCGGGACCGTCATGGTGGAGATCTCCCCCCGGTGCGCAGGACGCACCCTCCCCTATCCTACACCCGGATCAACCGAAGAGGGTCCACCGTCCTTCCGCGGAGGGGAACCCCGAGGCGACCATCCTCTCCAGGATGGACTTCGCGGACCTTGCCGCTTCGACGACAGGATCGCCGGCGGCCAGCCTCGCAGCGATGGCGGAGGCGAGGGCGCAGCCGGTGCCGTGGGCGTCGACGCACCGCGCCTTGCCGGAAGGGCCGAGAAGCGTCACGCGGCCCTCCTCGAAAACGATGTCGACTCCCCGTTTTCCTTTCCAGGGGAAGTGCCCCCCCTTGAGGATGACGGCCGCGCCGGCGGCGGAGGAGAGGTCCCGCGCAGCGAGGATCGCTTCTCCGAACGAGCCGATCTTCCGGTCCAGGATCTTCTCGATCTCGGTGAGGTTGGGGGTGAGGACCCCGGCCCGGCAAAGCAGCTTCCGATAGGCCGGAAGCGCGTCGCGGGAGAGGAGCGCGCCTCCCGAAGAGGCTCGCAGGACCGGATCGAGGACCACGGGCAGGCGTGGATGCCTTTCCAGTAAGGCAAGGATCGCCTCCGCTGCCGCGCGGGTTCCCACCATTCCGATCTTCACCGCCCGGATCCGGAAACTCTTCACGGCGCAGGCAAGGGACCGGTCGATGGCGCTACGGGGGAGGGGAACGACCCGGGAAAAGGATGCCGTCGACTGGACCGCAAGGCAGGAAGGAACCGCGGCGGCGTACCCTCCCGCTGCGTGCACCGCCTTCGCGTCCATCAGGACGCCGGCGCCGCCGGTCGGGTCGAACCCCCCGAAGGCGAGGATCACGGGCGGGCGGATGCGGGCGGCAGGCCCTTTCGCCTCCTTCGGGCTCAACGGGATTTCCTTTTCCTCTTTTTCGGGAGGAGCGACAGGTCCTGCAGTTTCTTGCGGAGCGTGTTCCGGTTGATCCCCAGGATCCCGGCGGCCTTGATCTGATTCCCCCCCGTGGCCTCGAGCACCACCTTGATGAGCGGCTTCTCCATCTGGTGCAGGAAAAGCTCGTGGAGGTCTTCCTCGTCCTCGAGGGCGCTCCCGAGCCGGCGCACGAACTCGCGGACGCGCTCCTCGATCACCTGCTCGAGGGGGGCGGTGGCCAGGTCGGGCGCCCCGTCCGCCTTCGCCAGCTCGCGGGCCACCTCTTCCCGGCGCAATAGCTTCCCAAAGGACAGGACGGCCAGCCGCTGGACGAAATTTTCCAGCTCGCGGACGTTCCCCTTCCAGTGGTTCGCGGCAAGCTCCTCCAGCGCCTCTTTGGAAAACGAGCGCTGGGGACGGGAGAGGAGGCTGCAGTATTTCTGGAGGAAGAAATCGGCCAGCAGCGGGATGTCCTCGCGCCGCTCGGAAAGCGCCGGAACGCGAATGGGGAAGACGTTCAGCCGGTCGAAGAGGTCCTCCCGGAACTTCCCCTCCGCCACGAGGCGCCGCAGGTCGCGGTTGGTCGCGGCGATCACGCGCCCGCGGAACTTCTGCGGCCGGTTCGACCCCAGTCGGGTGAACTCCTTTTCCTGCAGGACGCGCAGCAGCTTGGCCTGGAGCTCCAGGGGAGTGTCGCCGATTTCGTCCAGGAAGAGCGTCCCCCCCATGGCCGCCTCGAGCTTTCCTTCGCGGGCGGTTTCCGCCCCCGTGAAGGCCCCCTTCTCGTTGCCGAACAGCTCGGCCTCCTGCAGCTCCCTCGGGATGGCGGAGGTGTTGACCGCGACGAAGGGGCGTTCGGGGGAGCCCAGCTCGTGGATGCAGCGGGCCACCAGCTCCTTGCCGACCCCCCTCTCGCCCAGCAGGAGAACCGTGGCGTCGGAGTCCGCCACCTTCCCGGCGCTCTGGAATACCTCCAGGATCGCTCGGCTGCGACCCACGATCCGGGTCGACTTCCACTCCTCCGCGTCTCCGGCGCGGAAGGGGCGCTCTCGCGAGGCGGATTCCTTTTCCAGGTCCTTGAGGAGCTTCTCGATGTGCCCGATGTCGAACGGCTTGGTGATGAATTCGGCCGCGCCGGCGCGGGTGGAGCGGGCCGCCGCGTCGGGACGGCGGACCGCGGTCATGACGAAGAAACGCGTCGGGGATTTTTTCGCCTGGATCCGCTCGAGGACCTCGATCCCTTCCATCCCGGGCATCCGGATGTCCACGAAGGCCGCGGAATAGGAGTGCTTCGAGAGCAGGGAGAGCGCCTTCTCTCCATCCTCGGCGAGGTCGGCGGCAAACCCCATCCCCGTCACCGTTTTCTGGAGGACCCAGCGGATGCTCTCGTCGTCGTCTGCGATCAGGACTTTCTTCAACTTGGCGGCTTCTTCCCGGGAGCGACTGGAAGGGATATTTTAACCGCCGTCCCCGTCCCCCGCACGGATTTTATTTCCAGCTTTCCCCCGTGGCGGGTGACGGCCTGCCGGGCCATGACCAGCCCCAGGCCTGTCCCCTTGGGCTTCGTGGTGTAGAAGGGGAGGAGGGCCTTCCGGGCGTCCTCCTCCGACATCCCGGGGCCGGTGTCCGCGATCGTGAGCTCGAGAAAAGTCCGCTTCCGCCCCTTGCCGCGGCTCCAGCGGTAGCTGAAGTTCATCCGGCCGTCGATCCGGATGATCCCCTTCCGGTCGATCGCCTCCACCGCGTTCTTGAGGATGTTGACGATCGCCTGGAAGATCGTGTCCGAGTGGCCGGAGACGTCGGGGAGGCTCGGGTCCACGCGCAGCTCGAAGGCGATCTCTTTCCGCTGGGCGCGGATCTCCGCCCGCAGGAGTTCTTCCGCTTGCTTCAGGAGAGGGAGCAGGGGAAAGGGCCGCGGGGAGGGCGGGGATTTTCCCATTTCGAGCATCTTCTCCACGAGCCCGTTGATCCGTTCCGCCTCTCTCAGGATCAGCCGGACCCCCTCCCGACGTTCCTCCTCGGAGGCCTCCCGCCGGAGGATCCATTGGCCGGCGCCGAGGATCCCGCCGAGGGGGTTCTTGATCTCATGGGCGATGCCGTAAGCCAGCATCTGCATCTCCGCGGCGCTCAGCGCCGCCTGCTCCTCCTGCTCCACCATCGTGAGAATCTCCGCCGGCTTGATCGACAGCACGGCGCCCCCCGGTTCCCTGTCGGGACCATACAGCGGGGAGGCTCCGATGATGACCGAAAGGGGCGGCAGCCCGGCATCCCGGTGGGGGAACTTGAGCTCCACGTCGAACCCCGTCACGGCGACGTTCTCCGTGAACGCTTTCCGGGCGATGCGGATGGCGGAGAGGCTTCCGCGGAACAGCGTTCGATAGTGCCTCCCCCTGAGGGCTTGCGAGGATCCCTGCAGGATCTCCTCCGCGGCGGGGTTGAGGTAGACGAGCTTTCCCGCCCGGTCGAACACCAGGAGGCCGATATTGACCGATTCGAGCGTGTGCTGGTAGAGGTCGTTCAAAAGAAACGCCCGACGGCGGCCCGGAATTCGTCGAGGGTGGAAACCCTCACCAGCGCGCCGCGGAACGCGGCAGCCCCCTGGATCCCCCGGCTGTACCACGCCAGGTGCTTTCGCATCTCGCGGATCCCCGCGTCTCCGTGGCGGCGGTGCATCTCCTCCCCGTGCCTCAGGATCAGGGCCCGGCGTTCCTCGGGAGAGGGGCCGGGGGAAGGAAGCGCGGCTTTGTGCCCGACCGGGGCGAGCAGCTCCCGCCGCATCGCCCGGAAGATCCACGGGTTGCCCAGGGCGGCCCGCCCGACCATCACGGCGTCGCATCCGGTCTCGGCGATCATCCGGGCGGCGTCCGAAGCCGTTCGGACGTCTCCGTTGCCGATGATCACCCGGTCGGGAAATTCCGATTTCAGAGCGGCGATCTGCCCCCAGTCGGCTCGGCCGGAGAACATCTGGCCGCGGGTGCGAGGGTGGAGGGTGACCGCAGCCGCACCGGCCGCGAAGACCTCCCTCGCCACCTCCCGGAAGGTCTCCGACTCCTTGCCGAACCCGGAGCGGATCTTCACGGTGACGGGAATGCCTCCTCCTCCGCGAACAGCCGCCGCCGCGAGCCCGCCCGCCCGCCCGGGGTCGGCGAGGATCGCCGCCCCCGCCCCACCCGAGGTGACCTTCCGGACCGGGCACCCCATGTTGATGTCGACGAAATCGAAGCCCAGCTCCCGGACCCTGGCGGCGGCCTCGCCCATCTCCGCGGGCGAGGCTCCGAAGAGCTGCGCTCCGACAGGCCGCTCATCCTCGCAATATTCGAGGAATTGCCGTGTCCTCGCCGGCTGCATCAGCAGCCCTTTCGCAGAGGCCATTTCGGTGAGGACGACGTCGGCCCCGTTCTCCCGGCACAAGAGGCGAAACGTAGTGTCCGTGATCCCGGCCAGCGGCGCCAGGATCAGTTTCCCCCGGAAATCCATCTTCCTAATATAACACCCCTTTCACGCCCGCCGATCTCCGGAGCGGCCCCC
>MGQW01000023.1:6591-12048 GCA_001798885.1 Deltaproteobacteria bacterium RBG_16_64_85 | reverse complement strand
GTCCGGAACGTTTCTCCGGGGCGACAGGGAGCCGGCGAGGTTCCAGGAGTTCTGGACCTTCCAATATCGCAACGGCGCCTGGCTCCTGCTGGAAATCGAGCAGACCCGGGAGTCCGACCGGTTGAAGAAGGAGGACTCCGTCGAGTCGTTCACCGACCTTCAGCTGGAGCAGATCGCGGGAAAGCCGTCCGGAGATACGGGTCCGGCGGGCCCCTGGAGCGAAAAAGAGACGGAGAGAAAGGCCGGGAAGATCGAGAGGCTCCTGAACTTCCTCGTCCGGACCGACCGAATCTGGGACCGGGAGGGGATGCTGGCAACCGCCCGCCAGGGGTTCAGCGACCTGTATCTTTCCCGGGAGGCGGGGGCTCTCTCCGACGAGGCGTCCGCCCGGATGTCCCCCGATGCCGCCCGGGAGTTCCGGAAGGCCCTGGAACAGCAAACCAGGGAGGGACTGACGGTGGAGTACCGGAATTTCTGCGTGCGGAAGGTCGACCTGGTGCTCGTGCGGAACTTCTCGGACAACGCCCGGGACAACTACCTGGCAAGGGTGTACGCCCACGCCCAACGGATCGTGAAGCGGCGGGGGAAGGTCGTCCATCAGGACGAGGACGTCGTTCCCTTCGAGGAATACCTCGCGTTCGGGCGACTCGACGGCCGATGGAAGCTCCAGGAGGTGGTGCCGCCCGCCGGAGGCGGGGGCGCGGTTTCGCAGGAAAACCTCGACGAGGACAGCAGCCTCGGTCAGCTCCGCTGGTACTACTCGAAGAAGCGGGCCCTCTGACGATCCCTGTTCATCGGGGAGAAGAGGTTTTCAGGACCCGGATGGTGCGAAGAATGGCGTCCCGGGTCGTTATGGGGCGACGCCAACCGGTTTTCGGTCGGCCAGAGCAAGCCACCCTTTGACGATCCGATAGATGCACCACACCCCGCCCGCGATCAGCAGGGGGATGCCGATGACCGCAAGCATAAGAATCGCCCCCACGATCCCCCACGCGAGGGCGATCCAGAAGGTGCGGATCTGCCAGTGGAAGTGGGACTCCAGGAACGTCCCGCGCACGTCGTCGCGCTTCACGTAGTTCATGATGATCGCGACGATGGCCGTGATGCCGAGGAAAAAGCTCGCCGCGTACAGCGCGTAGATCGCATGGGTCAGCTTGACGAGTGACGGGTCAGCGCTTCCCGCTTCCCCCGCCTGGGGGACGACTCCCGGCGCCGTTGTTTCGGTCATCGAAGTCTCCTCTATTTCGTCCTGCCGTCTCATTTCGGCGAACCGGACCGGTCTTCCCCCTATATTAGCGAAACGGAAATGCGGAGGGAACGTTTACGATGCCGGGGATCGTCAATTCCTCATCCTACACGATTACGAGGGCGTAAGCGGTTTCACCAGGTGAAGTTGCCGGGAAAATTCGGCGGGATCGCTCGTGGGAAGCATGCAGACCCGGTTCTCGCAGACATAGGCGGTAGCCTTCCCGTCGGAAGCCTCTTTCCCTTTCAGAAGCGGGATGAGCCGGGTTGCGTTTTCCCGTTCTTCCCCTTCGGAAACGACCGACAAGACACGGTTCGGTACGAACTGGCTTCGGAACACGTTCAGCAGGGAAGCCGCCTCCTTCTTGTTCCCGCTCGGGACGACGACGAGTACCTGCTTGGGCGCGTCGAGATGGAAATCGACGGCAAGAAGCATCTCGGAAAGGGCGACCGGGTTCGACTGGAGGGTTTCCGCCAGGGACCGGAAAGAACTTTCCGCCCGTTTCCTGTAGCCGTTTCCCGTCGTGAATTCGTAGAGTCGAAGAAGGTTCAGGACGGCCACGGAATTTCCGGAAGGCTCCGCGCCGTCATACGACGGCTTCTCCCGCACCAGCAGGTTCTCGTGGCCTTCGCCGGTCAGGAAATATCCGCCTCGGGCCTTGTCCTCGAAATGGTTCTCCAGGATCCCGTCCAGCGCTACCGCTTTTTCCAGCCATTGCGGATCGCCGGAGGCCTCGTACAGATCGAGGAGCCCGGCGATCAGGAACGCATAGTCTTCCAGAACCCCGAAGTTTTTTCTCTTTCCATCCTTGAAGGTCCGGTAAAGCCGGCCGTCATGGTACAGGTTCTCCAGCAGGAACCGGGCGGCTTGGCCAGCCCGTTCGACGTAGCCGGAATCGTCAAGGACGAGACCGGCGCGCGCATACGCTGAAATCGTCAACCCGTTCCAGGCGGTCAGGATTTTCTCGTCCCTAAGCGGATGGGGGCGGCGGCTTCTCGCCCGGTATAGAAGCTCTTTCGCTTCCGAGAGGATGGCGTCCAGCTTCTCTTCCGAAAGGTTGAGGCTCGTTGCGACGGCCGCAGGGGATTCCGGCGTATGGAGAATCGTACGCCCCTCGAAATTGCCCTTTTCGCTCATTCCATAATACCGGCCGACGATCCGCGACCGTTCCGTACCGAGCGCCGCTTCGAGAGCCGTGGGGGTCCATGTGAAGAAGTACCCTTCTTCCCGCCGGCCGTTCGCAGCGATGCTGTCCGCATCCGTGGCGGAATAGAACGCACCGTCGGGCGCGGTCATGTCCCGTTCGATGAAGCGCAGGGTTTCCCTGGCAATCCGCGCGAAGTCCTTTTCGCCTGTCGCCTGGAAGGCTTCCAGATAGGCGACGACGTGGAGTGCATTGTCGTAGAGCATCTTCTCGAAATGGGGGACAAGCCACTTTTCGTCTGTCGCGTAGCGATGAAATCCTCCTCCCGCCTGGTCGTAGATCCCCCCGGCGGCCATCTTCATGAGGGTTCGCTTGGCCATATCGAGGAAAGCCCGGTCCCCGGTCCGCCTGTGGTAACGGAGCAGAAACCGTATGGGCAGCTGGCTGGGGAACTTCGGCGCCCCGGCAAGTCCTCCGTTCACGGGGTCGAATTGATCCCGGTAAAATTGCGCGGCCCCGGCAAGGATATCGGCGGACGGAAGGTCTTTCCCTCCACCCGGGGACAGGGCCTGCCGGATGAACTTCGTCACGTTGAGGCCGATCTCTGCCACCTGCTCGGGCCGTGATTCGTAGGTCTTCCACAGTTCCTTCAGGAGTCGCAGGAAACCGACCCCCCGTCCCGGGGTGTCGTCCCCGGGGGGGAAATAGGTCCCACCGAAGAAAGGCTGTCTGTCCGGAGTCAGCCAGACGTTCAGCGGCCAGCCGCCGCTTCCTGTAATGCCTTGTACGGCTTTCATGTAGATGGCGTCGACGTCCGGTCGCTCTTCCCGGTCCACCTTGATCGCGATGAAGTGTTCGTTCAGGAACCGGGCGACCTCCTCGTCTTCGAACGACTCCTCTTCCATGACATGGCACCAGTGACAGGTGGAATACCCGATGCTGACGAACACGGGGCGGTGGAGTTCCCTCCCCCGTTCGAACGCCTCATCCCCCCAAGGGTACCAGTTGACGGGGTTGTGCGCGTGCTGGAGCAGGTACGGGCTCGTTTCGAGAAATAGCCGGTTCGTATATTTCGCCCATCCGTCCGGCCGCAGGTGCCTCGTCCTCGGGATATACCCTTCCCCCCTCGTTCTCCTCGCCTGCCTGAACTGTTGAATCAGTTCCGGATCGAACCCGAAAACGCCCGGAAGAGGGCATTCCTCAGATCTGGATTCCCTCGTCATTTCCGTCCCCGAAGGCGAGAGGTCGGTTTTTCGTCGCGGCCGCATGTTCTTGGGATGTCTTTCCGGTCCCGTCCGTTCCCTCCAAAGGGTGACTTCGGGGGGGCCGTTTTTTCCGCCATGGCGAAGGACCGTTCCGTCTCCCCGATGTCCTGGCGGAGGGCGACACCGATTTTCCGAATAGCAGTGTTTTCTCCCTGGGGGGATGATATAGAATCCGCATTATCTTTGGGTTTTTTAGGGACGAACATGGAAAAGAAAATATTCCAGGCAATCATCTTCCTTATATCCCTGCTCTTTGCATCCCCCGGGTATGCTGCGAAAATCTCATGGACCCTTCCGACTTCCTTCGCCAATGGGACCCCCATCGACCCGGCCGAGGTCCAAAAGATCGTAGTGAAGGTGTACACAAGTCCCACGATGACGGGTCCATGGAAATGGATGGCCACGTCATTGCCAGGGGCCTCCTCCGCTACCGTACAGGGGCCTGGGCTCGGAGAAACCCTTTGGTACACATGTACGGCAACGCTCAATGGAGAGGAAAGCGGATACGCGACAGCAGTCAGCAAGACAAATCTTGTCGATGTGGAAAAGATTTTTCTGTTTTTCAGGCGGAAACATATCCCCCATGCGAAAAAGATCGCATCCCTGTTGTTCCTTCTTCTCCTTGCAGGCTTTTTATCGGCGATTCGTTTCCGCAGGAAGAAGGCGGAAGGGAAACGACGATGACGACTTGCTGTCACTCCCCCGAGTCAGGAAGCTCCCAGCGGAAGCCAGGACGTTCAGGTACCGTTTGATTCCTATATTGAATTGATATGTGAAAAAGAAGATACGACCGGGACTAAAGGGTGGAGTCGAGACATCCGATTTTCAGGAACTCGAAAATCCCCTCGGCCTCCCTTGCGGAGATCAGATTCTTCCTGCGATTCATGAAGGCGGGGAGGGCATTCCGATGCATAACCTCCACCCCTCTGATGGTTCCATGCACGCCGACCACCGCATTCGTGAAGAGGATGACGGGCAGAGGCGTTAGTCCCGTGATTCCTCTCCCGATGAGCAGCTCCTGGAGTATCCGACACTCCTCCCGGGCCCGCTTGATCAGGGTCTTATCGGAATCCAGGGAACGGCCGTTTCGGAAGATCTGATCCCCAAGGACCATAACGGTCCCGTTGTGGATCTCCATCTTCAGGACAAAGATCCCTTTCGGGCTGACGAGAATATGGTCGATCAGTGCCCTTCCGGTGCCGAAATCGTGAAGCACGAAAAATCCGGCGGGAAGCCCGTCCAGGAAATTCTCGTTCTTATCCTCAGGGTCCTCCTTTCGCCTTGCCTCGCCCCGGTGAAAATATTTGAAGCCGATCTCTTCCATCCTCTTGACCCAGCCGAGGACCCCCTCGCTGAGGACCGCTGGGAGGATCCGACCGACGGGAATCCTGGTCCCCTTCTTCCTTGCCCCTGCCCCCGTTTGCATGGACTCGCCACCCGAATCTTTGTCTTTCCCCTTTTATCGGAAAGAAAAGGGGGAAACATCAGTCTTTTTTTTCGGCCTCGAGCACCAACCACTCCATCGTTTTCCTCCTGGCTGTCTGGGTTCAGAAAAAAACGATATGGAGGACTTTTTGGGTACAAAATATATAGATATGCATACTTTATTAGTACTTTATACATATTGTATATTACATTTATGTTGTATGGTGAATGGCTTTTTCGTATTTTTATAGATCGTTTTAGATTCTCATAATACATTTATTACAATATTGTATGGCAAGAGGTAGCCCTTTTGTGGGGAATGACATCAAAAAAAGGGGGGGAAAGTGGGGAAGAGGCCTCCGTAACCTCTCTCCATA
>MGQW01000023.1:0-6583 GCA_001798885.1 Deltaproteobacteria bacterium RBG_16_64_85 | reverse complement strand
GAGAACCGGCTTCCCGGGAAGCGCCCGCAGCCTGCGGAGAAAGGTTACTGCCCTGCCGACTTCATCGAAGTGTCCCACTTTGGCCGCACTTGCCGGGGTCCAAACGTCGGCCCTTGACAGGCGGCGTAGTTGTCGATAGATTACTATCTATGAATAATATGCAGATAGGAACATGGACTTGAAAACCGGCGGCGTCGAGGTTGGGCGGCGGCTCGAGCAGTTCAAGGCCGCCTGCAAGAAGGCGGGCGTGAAGCTCACGCACCAGCGGCTCGAGATTTTCCGAGAGATTGCCGCAAGCACGGAGCATCCCGATGCGGAAACCGTCTTCCGGGGCGTCCAGGTGCGGATTCCGACGGTGTCGCTCGACACCGTGTACCGGACGCTGTGGCTCCTCGATGGTCTCGGGTTGATCACCACCCTCGGTCCACGCCGGGAGAGCGTTCGTTTCGACCCCAACCTCGAGCACCACCACCATTACGTCTGCGTGCAGTGCGGGCGGGCGAAAGACTTCGAAAGCGCGGAGCTCAACGTGCTCACGATTCCCGCCTCCGTGAAGAAATTCGGCAGCGTCATGACGACGCACGTCGAGGTCAGAGGGTTCTGCGCGGGCTGCGCGAAGGAGACCGCCTCCGGGAGGGCGAAGGCAGCAAGGCGACCCCATCGAAAACCGTTCAACCAGGGAGGAGAACGATGAGTCAGAAGAAGAAGCTCACCACCAACGCTGGCGCCCCCGTCGTCGACAACCAGAACACCATGACCGCCGGACCACGCGGCCCGGCGCTGCTGCAGGATGTCTGGTTTCTCGAGAAGCTCGCCCACTTCGACCGGGAGGTGATCCCCGAACGCCGCATGCATGCCAAGGGCTCGGGCGCCTACGGCACCTTCACGGTCACCCACGACATCACCAAGTACACCAGGGCCAAGATCTTCTCGAAGATCGGAAAGAAGACCGACCTCTTCGTGCGCTTCTCCACCGTGGCCGGCGAGCGCGGCGCGGCCGACGCCGAGCGCGACATCCGTGGATTCGCGATCAAGTTCTACACCGAGGAGGGGAACTGGGATCTGGTGGGTAACAACACGCCCGTATTCTTCCTGCGCGACCCGCTGAAGTTCCCGGATCTCAACCACGCGGTGAAGCGCGACCCCCGCACCAACCTGCGCAGCGCCCGCAACAACTGGGACTTCTGGACCTCGCTGCCGGAGGCGCTGCACCAGATCACCATCACCATGAGCGAGCGCGGGATTCCGCACTCCTACCGCCACATGCACGGCTTCGGCAGCCACACCTTCAGCCTCATCAACGCCAAGAGCGAGCGATTCTGGGTGAAGTTCCACCTGCACAGCCAGCAGGGGATCAAGAACCTGACCGACGCCGAGGCCGAGGCGATCATCGGGAAAGACCGGGAGAGCCACCAGAAGGACCTGTACGGGAGCATCGAGAAGAAAGACTTCCCCCGCTGGAAGATGTCCATCCAGGTGATGCCGGAGAAGGACGCGGCGAAGTGCCCCTACCACCCCTTCGACCTCACCAAGGTCTGGTTCCACAAGGATTATCCTCTGCAGGAGGTGGGCATCCTCGAACTGAATCGCAACCCGGAGAACTATTTCGCCGAGGTCGAACAGTCTGCCTTCAACCCGGCCAACGTCGTGCCCGGCATCGGTTTCTCGCCGGACAAGATGCTGCAGGGTCGCCTGTTCTCTTACGGTGACGCCCAGCGTTACCGGCTCGGCGTGAATCACCACCTGATCCCGGTCAATGCGTCGCGCTGTCCGTTCCACAGTTACCACCGCGACGGCGCCATGCGGGTGGACGGCAACCACGGCAGCACGCTCGGGTACGAGCCCAACAGCTACGGCGAGTGGCAGCAACAGCCGGACTTCGCCGAACCGCCGCTCCGCATCGAGGGCGCCGCCGAGCATTGGAATCATCGCGAGGACGATGATTACTACTCCCAGCCCGGCAAGCTGTTCCGGATGATGAACGCCGGGCAGAGGAAGGCGCTCTTCGGGAACACCGCCCGCGCCATGGGCGACGCTCCCAAGGAGGTCAAGATCCGCCACATCGGCAACTGCCTGAAGGCCGATCCGGCTTACGGCAAGGGGGTGGCAGACGCGCTGGGGGTGCCGCTTTCCGAAGTGCCGAAACCCTGACGCCTGAACGAGGTTCGCCTCTCCGGTGGCAACGCGGCGAGCGCGGCGGCAGGACCGCAAGGTGATCCGAGTGGTCAACCTGAGCCTCTCCATAATGGGGACCAACGTGATCATGACGACCCACGACATGCATTGGCCCGGCCGGATGAACGGCACGGCAACCATTAAACTCACCGGGTACCAGGCGGCGGGAGGCCCGGGTAGTCCGAGGGTTACGGCCGGGTGCGCCGTCCCATGCGCGTCCTGATCCAGAGAGTGAAGAGGGCTTCCGTTTCCACCGGGGGGGCGGTCCTCGGCAGGATCGGACAGGGACTGCTCGCCTTCGTCGGGATTGCCCATTCGGACGGCGAGTCCCATGTCCGGTGGATGTGCGAGAAGATCACCCGATTACGGATCTTCGAGGACGAAGCGGGAAAGATGAATCGGGCGGTCGGGGACATCGGGGGAGGGATCCTCGTGGTGTCCCAGTTCACCCTGTACGGGGACGCAGCGAAAGGGAACCGCCCCGGCTTCGCGGAGGCGGCCAACCCGGCGATCGCGAAACCTCTTTACGAGGAGATGATCCGGCGTCTTAAAGCGACTTCGGGCGTTCCGGTCGAAACCGGGTCGTTCGGCGAGGAAATGGAGGTTGAGCTCGTCAACGACGGGCCCGTCACCCTCCTGCTCGAGAAGTAGCCTGGGGCCAAGGAACGCAGAGGTCCCCTCTCTACCCCGGTTCCTTCCTTCCGCCCAGAATCGCCGCCAGCCGGGTGACCTGCGATGCGTGCACCAGCGCCACGACCTCGTCGGCGGGCCGGAGCACCAGGTCCCCGTGGGGGACGATGAGTTCGCTCTTCCGGAGGACCGCCGCCAGCACGCATTTATCGGGCAGCTTCAGGTCCCGCAGAGCCTTTCCTGCCGCTGCCGCCGCCGGATGGACCTTCTCCTCCACCAGGGAGAACAGCCCTTTCCGCAGTTTGAGCAGCGTCATCATGTCGCCGAGCGACATCTCTTCGGCGACCAGGTGGGCCAAAAGGTCCGCCTGGTTGAGCGCCACGTCCACCCCCATCTCGGGTGTGAACATCCAGGCATTCCGGGGATCCTTCACGCGGGCGATGGTGCGCGGGACGCTGAACTCGAAGCGGGCCAGGCTCGTCACCACCAGGTTCGTCTCGTCCGCGCCGGTGACCGCCGCCACCACGTTCGCGTGCCGGATGCCCGCGGCCTCCAATACGTCGGGGTCCGTGCCGTTCCCCTGCCTCAGCACACCCTGCGGCAGATCGCGCATCAGGATCCGGTTTTCCTCCGGGCGCTCCTCGATGATCTTCACCTTGTGCCCCGCCGATAGCAGCAGCGAAGCCAGGTAGCCGCCCACCCTTCCTCCGCCTACGACGATGACGTTCATGGACATGTTTTACGCCCTCCTTACGACAGTCCCAGGATCGCCTTGAGCCGGTCGGCGGAACTTCCCAGCACCGCCAGGTGCACCAGGTCGCCCTTGTGGAAGACGGACCCCGGCGTGGGCAGAAATGTCCTGCCGCCCCGGCTGACCGCCACCACGTGGATCTCTCCCGCGACGGTCACCTCGCCCGTCGTACGACCCACCAGGAACGGCGGCACCTCCGCCTCCACGATGTCCACCTCTCCGCTGCCCAGGCTGTGAAGAGTGTCCAGGCGGGAATAGCACAGCAGCTCGGCGAGGCGGTTGGTCCCCCAGGCGACCGGAGTAATCGTCTGCAGCCCCAATCTCCGGTAGATCTCCGCCTTGCGGGGGTCGTACAGCCGCGCGACGACCCTCGGTACCCGGAACACCTGCACGGCGATGCGGCCGGCGACCACGTTGACCTCGTCGCTGGCCGTCACGGCGGCCAGCCCGTCGGCGCGCTCGATGCCGGCCCGGAGGAGCACCTCCCGGTCGATCCCGCTCCCCTCGACGGTTTGCCCCTTGAACGCTCCCAGACCGCCGAAGGCGGCGGGGTCCTTGTCCACGACGGTCACCGCATGGCGGCGCTGCTCGAGGGCCTTCGCCAGGCCGGCGCCCAGCCTGCCGCAGCCGATGATGAGGATCTTCATCGCTTGTCTCCTTTCATGCGGGGAGCGAACCCCGTAAGGTCGACCTTCCCTTCTCCCGCCATCGCAGCAGCGCCTTCCGGGCCTCATCGGCCAGCAGGAGGGCGGGGCACCACCCAAGGAGAAACAGCCATCCTTCCAGCGGTAAACCCGACGTGCCGAACACCTCCTGCAGGAAGGGGATGTAGACGATCATCAGGAGAAGGACGAGCTCGGTGGCGATCCCCGCCCACACGAGCCGGTTGCTGAAGAAGCCGGTGCGGAAGACCGAGGTGCGCTCCGTGCGTTGTGCGAAGAGGTTGCCGACCTGGGTGCTGACAACGGCGCCGAGCGCCATTGCGGTCGCCGACCGGTAGAGCGCCCCATCGGAAGGGAGGTCCAGCAACCGGCCCCAGTAGCCGCTTTTCCAGAAAAGGAAGTAGAAGGCCGTCATCGCGGCCAGGCTCTGGAGCGGGCCCAGGAAGGTATAGGCGCGCAGCAGAAGCGGCCAGGTGATGACGTGCTCCGAGCGGCGTCGGGGGGGCCTGTCCATCAGGCCCGGCTCGGGAGGCTCGGCCCCCAGGGCCAAGGCCGGCATGATGTCGGTGCCCAGGTCGATGGAGAGGACCTGCATCACGTTGAGCGCCAGCGGAATCCTCCCGCCGCTCAGGACGAAGCAGATGAACGGGACGGCCTCGGGAGTGTTGCTGGTGAAGATATACGTGATGAATTTCTTGATGTTCGCGAAGACCGCCCGGCCCTCCTCGACGGCGTTGACGATGGAGGCGAAGTTGTCATCGGCCAGGACCATGTCGGCGGCCTCCTTCGCCACGTCGGTGCCGGACAGCCCCATCGCCACCCCGATGTCGGCCTGCTTGAGGGCGGGGGCGTCGTTGACGCCGTCCCCGGTGACCGCCACGACCTCCCCCATCTCCCGGAGTGCGCTCACCACCCGCAGCTTGTGCTCCGGCGTCACCCGCGCCAGGAGGATCTCCTCCCGCAGGGCGTCCTTCAGATCCTCGTCGCTCATCGTGTCCAGCTCGGAGCCGTTCAAGAGGCGCGGATGGGGCGTTCGGAGGATGCCGATGCGGCGGGCCACGCTTTCCGCGGTCAGTCCGTAGTCGCCGGTGATCATGATGATCCGGATGCCGGCCCGGTAGCATTTTGCCACCGCCTCGGCCACCTCGTGCCTCGGCGGGTCCATCATCGCCATCAGCCCGAGGAACGTCAGGTCGCGCTCGATCGTATCGGCTTCGGTTCCTTCCAGGGAGTCCGGCAGCAGGCGCCGGGCGACGGCCAGCACGCGGAGTCCGCCGCGGGCGAGGTCGTCGTTTTCCGCCGCGATCCGTGCCCTTTCCCCGTCGGTCAGCGGTTGCTCCTTTCCTTTCACCCGGAGGCGGGAGCACAGCCCGAGCACTTCCTTGGGAGCCCCTTTGACATAGGCGATCCGCACTCCCCGATGTGCGTGGATCGTGGCCATCCGCTTGCGTCGGGAATCGAAGGGCAGCTCCCGCAGTCGCGGGGCGGATGCTGCCTCCGCCGCAAGGTCCATTCCCCCCTTGAGGGCCGCCACCCGGAGAGCCGCCTCCGTGGGGTCTCCCAGCACCGACCAGCGGGGAATGGAGCGGTCGGGGGGGAGGAGGCGGGCGTTGTTGCACAACCCGGCGGCAAGCAGCAACAGGCGCAGGTCGGCGGTTACCGCGTCGGAATCCGGAACCGGCCTTCCGTCGGCAAGGATTTCTCCCTCGGGTGCGTAGCCGACTCCCGTCACCGACAGCCGCCGGCCGGCGATCCGGAGCTCCCGGACCGTCATCTCGTTCTGGGTCAATGTCCCGGTCTTGTCCGTGCAGATAACCGTCGTGCAGCCCAGGGTTTCCACCGCCGACAGCCGCTTGACCAGGGCATTCCTCCTGGCCATGCGCTGCACTCCCATCGCCAGCGAGAGGCTGACGGTCGGGAGCAGACCCTCCGGAACGAATGCGACGATCATCCCCATCGCGAAGAGGAAGCTATCGGCCAGGGTCATGCCTGCGAGCGCAATCGCCAGGCCGAAGAAGAGGAACCCCGTCCCGGTCGCCAGGAAGGTCACCACACGGGTCATGCGGACCATCTCTTTCTGAAGCGGGCTTTGCTCCTCCGCGATGCCCTGGGTGAGGCGGGCGATTTTCCCGAACTCGGTCTGCATCCCCGTTGCGAAGACGACCGCGACCCCGTTACCGGCCACGACGCTGGTCCCCGCGAAGACCAGGTTGGAGATCTCGGCGCGCGCGAGATCTTCCTTCCCCGCGGCATCGCACGTTTTTCTTGCCGGGTGCGACTCTCCCGTCAGGGTGGATTGATCCACGCGCAGCTCGGCCTCCTTCACCAGCCGTGCATCGGCCGAGATTCGGTCGCCCTCGGAGAG
>MGQW01000022.1 GCA_001798885.1 Deltaproteobacteria bacterium RBG_16_64_85 | reverse complement strand
ATTGCCCGGCTTCAGGAATTCTTCACGGAAGCCATCATGCCTGCGTTCCATCATCCGGCGATTGGCGGCAACCCATGAATCGAGGTGGTCGAGGCCATACTGCAGCGCCGCCTGCGCCGGCGTCGGCTGGCAAATCGCCATCGTGTCATGGGCCTTCAGAGCATGGTACAGGAATGCCTCGGAAGCAATCAGTAACCCGGCCCGGTAGCCGGTAATCGCATACGTCTTGCCGAACGACATGATATGAACGAAGTGGTCGCCCCAGTCTTTTCGCGCAAACAACCCGTGAGGACGGTCGCCCCCGGCAATGAAGTCGGCATAGGTCTCATCGAGAACCAGCGCGATGTTATGGCGTTCGGCAAGCTCAAAGAGATCGTGCACGACCTCCGGTGGGGCAATCGCGCCGGTCGGATTGCTCGGCGTGACCAACAGAATCGCCCGGGTGCGGGGAGTGATCAACCGCTCGATCGTCTCCGCCTCGGGCAAACCGCCGGTCGTCTCGTGAAACGGCGCGTAGATACGCCGGATTCCCATCATCTCCAACGCCATGTCATAGTCGAAATAATACGGCACCTGGAGGATCACTTCGTCATCCGCTGCGCATAGCGTCACCATCGCCAGCCAGAATGCCTGGCTGGCGCCGACGGTGAGGCAGATATTATCGGCCGTCAGGGATGCCCCGTAGACCCTTCCATAACGCCGGCAAGCCGCTTCGCGGACGTCGAGGAGCCCCTCATCGGAAGTATAGAGAGCGGTCGCCGGGTCGGAGAGCCGCGCCTGCACGTACTCTACCAGCTCCGGCGCCGGCGGATAATCGGGTACCGCCTGGCAGAGATCGATGTACGTTTTCCCGCACGGGGCTTTGTCGCCCGCGACCAGGCGCTTGATCTCGACGATCGGTGGAAAGATGACCTGTTCGATATGACGGTTTGTGGCGAATTTCATGCGTACCGCTTCCTCATGGCGCAGGCACTCCGACCGGCTTGCCCCCCGAACGGGTTGAAAAAATCGTCAGAAAGGTGCTGATTATGATCTTCACATCGATCCACAGATTCCGCTCGCGGACGTATTTGATCTGGAGGCGGAGCTTCTCGGGCCGGATGAGCCGCGCATAGGCCTCGTCGGCATCGGCGATCCCCGAAGACTCGATGATCTCTCCCTCGTTGTGGAATTTGATAGACGCCCAATCAGTAATGCCCGGCCGCAAGGACAGGATCCGTTTTTCCTCCTCCGAATACAGATCCACGAACTTTTGAACTTCGGGCCGGGGGCCGACGATGCTCATGTCCCCGAGAAACACGTTGATCAGCTGCGAAAGCTCGTCGAGCTTGAATTTCCGGATCCACCTGCCGACCCCGGTAACGCGAGCGTCCGCCGAACTGGTGGAAGCCGCTCCCAACCTCTCGGCGTTGTGCACCATGCTCCGGAATTTATAGATCCTGAACATTTTTCCATAACGGCCCACCCTTCGACCCCTGTAAAAAACCGGCCCTCTGGAATCCAGCTTGATCGCAACAGCAAATATCAGGAAAACAGGGCTCGACAGGATCAGCCCGAGGGAGGAAAACAGGATGTCAAATCCGCGTTTTGAAATGCTATTTTCCTTCATTGGTCGCCGCGCAGTAGATCACTTTATGATTTTTGTCCGCCATCGAAGGAGACAGCCTGGCCGGCTCCACATACCGGGCCATCCCTTCCTCGATCTCGGCAGGCATCCGGACCAGCCTTCCGAAAAGAAGCCGTTTCAGGATCTTTTTCCCTTGGGAGGTCTTCGGGATTATACCAAGATCCACCGCGATCTTTTTGGCGGGACGCAGGAACCTCTGGCGACAGCCTACGGCGTCTACGGGGGTATTCCCGAAGAACTCGGATGCGAAGCCGTGGCGCGCGAAAAGTTCGTTCATCTCGACGACGCCATAATACCGGTGACTGTAGGGGCTGGGATTGAAATCGAACAGGTCCTTGTTCGCCGTGGCGACCAGCACCCTTCCTCCCCGGCGCAATACCCGACGGCATTCCTCGACGAAGATGTCCGCATCGGGGAGGTAGTAGATCGCCTCGAAAAGGATGACGACATCGAACGAGTGGTCCCGAAACGGAATTCTTTGGGCATCGAACTGCTGCAAAGAGATCCGGGGGCCGTAATGGCTCTTCGGATACCTCAGGATGTCGAACGCGTAGTCGCCCGCACGTATGCTCCTCGCCAGTCCCGCCAGATACCCCAGCCCCTGTCCGCTCCCACAGGCAGCCTCGAGAACGTCCTTTCCCCGGCAATAGGTTCCCGCCCAGTAGTAGCGGTTGCAGATCCTGTCGACCTGCTCGGTCGACACCTCTTCGCCGAACAGTTCGGTAACCGATTGATAATCGACGGTCACGGGCATCCTTGTCGCGGAAGCGTCTTCCGCGAGGCTATCCGCTTTCCTTCCCAAGCTCGAACGTGAAGATCCAGGCCATCAACCGCACCAGGGGGATTCTCGTCAGGACCTTGTCCGCCGCATTGAAGAAGCGCAGAAACGGCTTCATATACGGAGCCAGAATGCTCAGGATATGCCAGTAATGAACCTCCCCGACCGTGAAAAACCGCCTCGCGAATTCCACGTCCTTGAGGCTCAAGATGTGGTTTTTCTCCCACTCCGTCCTCATGTCGGGGGTCAGGTGCCGATACAACTTGATCGCCGGGTTGTAATTCAATGCCTCCACCACCAGGATTTTCCCGCCCGGTGCCAATATCCTTCGCAGTTCGGGAAACGCGTACGTCAGGTCGAGATGGTGCAGCATGCCGCTGCAGATGACCCGGTCGATCGAATTGTCGGGCAGTCCCGTGTTTTCGGCGTCCGCCCGCAGGAAAACCGTATTGCCTTCCACGCCTTCCTTTCCGGCGTCACGGCGTGCATTCGCGACGGACACCGGGCTGATATCGATCCCGACGGAGAGGGCGGCGCCGGCCTTCGCGGCCTTGATCGCGTTACCGCCGTTGCCGCAGGCATAATCCAGAAAGATCTTCCCCTTCGCGTGCTCCCGGATCCAGGCATCGACATGGTTTTTGGACAGCTCCGTCGCAATGTAATATTTCTTGTTCCCGTAGATCTTGTCGAAGGTGTCCTGATCGAGCGATTCCATGCTCGGCAGGTCCCGGTACCGGTCATGGAACTCCAGCTCCTTCCTCTTCCTGGCTTCCAGGGGCTCCATCCAGTTCCGGCTCGATTCCGCGTCCATCTCAAGAAGTCTCGACTTCAGCGTTTCCGCGTTCATTGCCGCCGCGTACCCCCCCTTACCTCACGCCACTGTTGCGCCCGATCGTCCCGGCGTTCTCGACGCTTCTTCGATTCGCTCCAGATGCCCGATCAGCTCCCCGTACACTTTCTCCGCGTCGAACCGCCCCGCGAAGAGTTCCCGTGCATTCCGCGACATCTCATAGGACGCTTCCCTGTGATCATGGAGAAAGACCAGTGTGGCGACCAGTGAATCCGGGTCCCCTTCCCCATAGGTCATCCCGCAATGATGTTCCTCCAGCAACCGCTTCAATGTCCCCTTTAGGCTCGAAACGACGGGAAGCCCCGCAGACAGATACTCCAAAGGCTTGTTCGGCAGGCTCAGGAGGAAGTCCGGCTTGTTGCGGTAGGGCGCCAGACCCGCAGCCGACATCTGCATCAAGGCAAGGATATCCGCCCGGTTCACCCATCCCGGGAAGAGGACGTTTGGACATCCCGAAGCCTTCTTCCTATAGAATTCCAGCTTGTCGCCGCTGCCGCAGATGACGAAACGGAACGGCCGGTCTCCTTCCTTCAATCTCCATGCAGCGTCGATGACCGTTTCGAGATCGAACTGACGGCCGATCGTCCCAAAAAAACAGAGGTTGAAGTCTTCCGCCCCGACTCCCCGGGTACGCCATCGTTCCGCAGCCTGTTCCGTTTCCCCTTCGGGGGGAGGGACCTGACTGTATCCCAGGGGGAAATCCCTGTCCCATTCCGATGGAGCACGTTCGGCATACTTCAGGCCCCAAGCCACGATTTCCGGGGTTATGCCAAGGATCGCCGTGGCGTCCCTGCATGCCTCCCGCGCAGCCTGGAACAGGGGGGATAATACGATCCGCGAGGCGCTCCTGCCCCAACGCGGAACGAGTTCAAGGAAGATGTCGGGCCACAGGTCCCGTACATCGAGGACCACGGGAATACCCCTCTTTCGGCCGTACCGCGTCGCTTCCACGCACAATTCAAGGGTAGGCAAGGAACTGAGGATGATCTCCGGCCTGGGTTCAAGCACCGAATGTTTCCGGAACTTCCTTGCCAGTCCGTAATGGTTCAACAACCGAGTGAGAGATACGTTTTTCCGGTACCCGTTCGCATGCAACTGATGGATCCGGTATCGATCCCCGACAACCTGCAATACGTCCGTACCATGCCTCTGGTGTTTTGCGAAATGGTCGAAGGAAGAGGTCCACCACAGAACGTCATGTCCTCTCCGGGACAGCATATCGGCCAGTATGCCCGTACGTAGAAGTCGTTCGCCCGGACCGTCGGTCGGCAGCGGCTCTCCCACCGTTATCAACCAGATCCTCAAGGATTTTTTCCCAAACCGGAATCGATGTAAACGTCGATCTATCCAGTCAGCTTTTCGCTGATGGACAGAAGTTTCCTGGCTTCCGACTCCCAGTTATACCGCTCCAGGACAGCTCTGCGGCCGCGGATTCCCATGGCCTCCGCTTCGTCTTCATGGGCCAGCATCCAGGAAATGGCGTTGGCGATTCCGGATGGATCCTTCGGATCGACCACCATTCCGCATTTCGCTTCCGAGATGATCTTTCTCCACAACGGAAAATCCGAAGTGATCACCGGGATGCCGACCGCCATATATTCGAAAAGCTTCGTCGGATAGCTGTCCAGGTACGATTTCGTCGGATGAAGCAGAACCAAGCCGATCCTTGCCCGTCCCAGCAATGCCGCAATCTCCGGTCGGCTTTGCCATCCGAGAAAGACGACCCGGGACCAGCCGGACAGGTTTTGCATGCGGGACTGGAGATCGGCCGGGCTGAAGAAGCCCGCGATTTGAAGCTGGACCTTCTGACCGTCTGGGATCTTCCCGAGCGCTTCCACCATTTCCATGGCGCCACGCAGATGAGAGACGACGCCTGTGTAGGCAAGAATCGGTTCTCTCTCCCTGTAGGGCGTTGCAGCGTTCTCCAAGGACTCGGCCAGTTGCGGAAAATTCTGGACGACAACCGTTTTCTTTCCCGGAAAATGGGTTGCAATCTTCGGGGTCGCGGCGACAACACCGTCGAAAACACCGCTTCCGATCCACTCCGCGGCCGCGGCCATACTGCCGAAAATACCCTTGAAAACAGGATGGATCCAGTTCTTGATCCTCATCTGTGTCGGAACGTCTTCGTGGGCGTCGTAGATAACACGGTAGCCCCTCACTTTCAGGAGGATGCCCGCGGGAATGAGTTCCGGATCATGGAAGTGGTAAAGATCCGCCTTTTCGGCGACCGCCTTCCGGTAACTCTCGATAACGCTGAAAAACATTCGCTCCAGTCGATTCCTTGGCTTCGATATCGACAGGATTTGTATGCCGTCGACGATTTCATCCTTGTCATGCTGGGCCACAAGCTTTACCTCGTACCCGTTCCTCGCGAGCGTCTTGCATTCCTTATGGAAGATGCGGGCATCAAAGGGGGGGTGAACGCAGGTAATATGTACGATCTTTTTGCTCACGGTCTACGACTGCCTGTCTTGGAAAATCTTCGTCAGGACCAGAGAGAGCAATAAGATCGTTCCGAATCCGTGCGTAATCCACACCACGGTATAATCGCTCTGCACGAACATCAGCGTGGCCAGGCTGATGCTCGCCACGCAAGGAATCAGGATGTATCCGCCCAACCTCCTGTAAACCAGGATGGAAACATCCGTCAGCCACAAGCCGAGCAGGGAAAGCGGTAGTGCCGCGATTCCGATATACCCGTAGGAACTGAACAGATAACCGGCGGTCGCGCTGATGCTCTCCATGACCGGCAATCCATAATACCGGGACGCATATGCCAATCCGATGATGTTCGGTCCGTCCAGCGGTCCGACTCCGAACAGCCCGGCCAACTTCGGAAAGGCGCCGATTCCAAGGACTCCATACTCCTGGGCGTGATGGATGTACCAACCGCCAACATGGAACGGCATCAGGAAGGCTCGATTGGAAATGTACCCAAGGTAGGTGAAATACAGTTTCGCAAATTCCCCGATTTCCTTTCCTTCCCTAAGCAGAGAAAGGAATATCGCCGGGGAAATGGCCGCCAGGATGATTATGATGACGGTGCCGGGCTTCACGGTCAATCCTCGTTTCCACAGAACGACGAAGGCAACAACGATCGCCATATTGAACAATCCCGCCCTTGTCCCCGTGAGGCTGACGGATATGCCCGCAAAGATCAGGACCAGGACGATCGGGACGACTAACAGAACCTTTCGATTCTCCTTATCGGACAGCAATTGCATTGTCAAAAGAGCCGCCAGAAGAGGCACGACGGAAGACGACATGATGCTGTAAGCGTACTTCAGGCCGCCGTAATCCAGCAGCTTGAGGGATTCCTCCCTGGCGACGCCGGAAGTGTCCGGGCTGAAAAGTATCGCATACAGACCTGTACTTGTAATCGGCACGTAGGACAGGTAGGCCGCTGTCACCGCGAAGACGATCCCCGCCAGGATGAAAATGGTTTTTATGCGCGTATTCGAGTATTTGTTCCACTCGTATCGATGGATGGCGTTCCAAATCCGGGATGCTTCCCGCTCCTGCGACAGTACGCTTCCCGCCAGGCCGAAAACGACATATCCATGGACCAACACGATCATCGTATAGGGATTCGGGAGCCAGTTCTCGTAATACCCGGCGAATATGGCAAGGGGCCACTGGAAAAAGAGATGCGTATAGGAAATCAAAAATATGCTTGGCTTGATGAAAAGATACCTACGGTTCCTGAACAGATCGTAAAGCCACCAGGAGCAGAAAATGGCATACAGCCAGTTAATAATGACGAAGAAGGAAAACGGGGTATCGAAGAGATGGAAATCCTGTACCATTACGGAAGGAATTTCCGGACGTGTGCAAGCACGGAGTTTTTCAACCGGAACAGCCAGTCGTTCGATGGGAATTCCTTGTAGGACCGTATCGGGGTTCCCAGGATCCGTTCGAACTCTTCCACTGTGATTCCCAGTTTTTTCGCGACATATTCCTTGTCTTCCATCAATTTTCCCTGGAGATAGGGAGGCTCCCCCATTTCCCTGAGCGCGTTTTCACGGGTCATCTGGCCCGAAACGATGAGGCTTGACAGATGAGCCCTTCTCTTATCGAAGCCAAATTTTTTGGGGAGATAGTATGCCTGAAAGAACTTCGTAAATATCGACTCGTAATGTTTCCCGCCGTAATCCCGCCAGCCAAGCTTTTCGATAATGATCTTCTTCGCCTCTGCCTTGTTATAAGGCAAATAATCCAGGATTCGGACGATACGGATATTTTTTACGTATGGATAATAGAAATATCTTTTGAAAAAACTGCAGCTCGGATAATGCTTTAACTTCACGGTTCCGAAACGCTGGTGGATCGCCTTCAGATTGCGTGCGTCTGAAGCATTGTAACCCCATGTCCTGGGCAAGATGAATTCGGTGGCATTATTCCCACCGCTGATGATGTATTTTATTCGGCGTTCCACAGCAACGCGGTATAAAGCGCCGAGGAATGCGTGATCCTGGGGAATATCGCAGTTGGAGACGGATGCCTTGAAATAGGCGAGCTGCAGATTCTGCATTTCCGGCCAGTCCGCAACAAACGTATACAGATCGATCTTCAGATTTTTCACGATATTCTCGATATTGTTGACTGCCAGTTCCGAGTTCCAGCCGCTGTCAAAGTGGACGGCTAGCGGCCTAAGTCCCAATTTCACCGCGTTATAGGCCGCATACGTGCTGTCGACCCCGCCGCTGACACCGACGATGCAGTCGTATTCCCTGGTCCTCCCCTTTCTTTTTATTTCGTTCAATATTCCGGAAAGAACCTCCATCCCCTTTCCCGCCTGGGCAAGTTCCAGTTTTTTTCGGACATCCGCATCGAAGGCATTGCAATAATTGCAAATCCCGTTTTCGTCGAACCGGATCTCGCTGTCCGAGGTATCCATGATGCAATTGGTGCATATCCGGTATGGATTCATGAAAACATCCTTTCCAACTCCTCAGACAAAGGATAGGTGATCAACACGGCCCTGTGCTTACCGTGAAAAACGAACATGCTGCCGGCTGCAACTGCGGAAGCTCCTCCCGCCACCGCTTCCGCGAGATCCTCAATGCGTCCCGCCCCTCCGCAGGCGACGAGGGGAATGGAGATGGCGTGGGACACCTTCCTGATGATATCGATGTCGTACCCCCTCCCCGTCCCATCCCTGTCGATGGAGTTCAGGAATATTTCCCCGGCACCCATTGCCTCCATTTCCTTCGCAAAATCGACGACCCCCCTGCCGGTACCTCTTCTCCCGCCAAGGATATAGGTCTCGTAATGACCGATCAGGTTCTTCCTGACGTCGATCGACACGACGATGCTTTGGCTTCCGTAGAGAGAGGAGACAGACCGTATGAAATCCGGATTCAGAGCCGCATAGCTGTTGATGATCACTTTCTCGACTCCCAGGCTGAACAGGATTTTCAGATCCTCCAGCTCCCGGATCCCTCCGCCGTAACTGAACGGCATGAAGCATTCGCTGGCGATGTCCGCGATCATCCGGAAATTCGGCTTCCGGTTCTCGATCGTCGCGGTGATGTCGAGAAAGATCAATTCGTCGACTTCCTTTTCATTGAAGATCCGGACGGCATTGACTGGATCTCCCACGTATTTCGGGTCCTTGAATTTGATCGTCTTTACAAGACCCTGCTCCTTCAGCAACAGACAGGGAATCACCCTGGTTCGCAACATGCTACAGATCCATGAAGTTCTTCAACAATTGCATTCCGAATTTATGGCTTTTCTCCGGATGAAACTGGACACCCGTGATATTGCTCTTTTGATAGGAGGACACGAAATCGAATCCATAATGCGTCCTGGTCAGGACATCCCCCTCGTCAGGGAGAACGACATGATAGGAATGAACAAAATAAAACCTTGTCCTTTCATCCATCCCCCGGAACAAACGGTTTTCCTTCAGCACATGCACCGTGTTCCATCCCATGTGCGGGACCTTCCTTTGATTGGCCGTATCATCGAAGCGGAACCGGACTGTTCTCGCGTCCACCCATCCCAAGCCCGGCAATGTCCCTTCCTCGCTGTATTTCGTCATGAGTTGCATGCCGAGACAGATCCCCAGGATCGGAACTTTTTCCCGGAAGACCTTGTCGCTCAAGACCCTCACGAGCCCTCTCGATTCGAGATTCCTCATTCCGTTATCGAACGCTCCCACTCCGGGCAATATGATTTTGTCCGCCGCAACGATGTCTTCCGTTCTCGATGTCACCACCGCGTTATGGTCGATCTTTTTCAGCATGTTCCGGATGGATCCAAGATTTCCCATCCCGTAATCTATGATCGCAAGCAAAGAGAGGACCTCGCGCGAAAATCTACTGCTGCGGAACCAGTGGTTTATTCCCCTTGGAAAACTGATACGACAGAATCAGGTACACAACATAAAGGACCGAATACGATAGCGAAAAGCACAAGATGCTGATCTTGACGTCGTGGAGATAGACTCCGGCGAACAGCGAAACGACCGTGAAAACAAGCAAGGCCGACTGCCAGACCAGGTCGTAATTCTGTTTTTCCGCTATGTAAATCACAAAACTCAACGGGCTCGATATGAACCGGAAGAAGAACATGATCGCCATGAGCTGAGCATACTCCCCGGCGACGATCCACTGTTCCCCGAAGATCAGGGTAAATATCGACGGGGCCGCGTAAAAAAACAGGGCGAATGGGACCACCGAGATCGCCGTGAGGCCCAGCAACGTCTTCACGAAAATATCCCGGCAGTTTCCATGCTTCGCGTAATCGCTGCTGGCCCTCTGCTTGAATACATCCATTATGGAGCTGGCTATCAGCGATATCGGGGCGCCGAGGACCCTCTGGGTCAACGAATAGAACCCGACGACCGCTCCCCCAAAATAGATACCGAGTACATAGACCGGCAACTGATTCGCCAGCACATTGATAAAATCGGCCGGAATGGAGTAGATCGGGAAATTCTTATAGCGGGACAATTGGCCCCGTATCTTCTCCTTATCGATGAATCCGATCTTGTTCTTGTCATCTTTCCAGATCTGGAAGCTCAATATCCCGGTCGTGGTGACTTGCCCCGCGATCCCCCCGACAACCAGTCCGCTCGATCCATAGCCCTTCAGTCCCATCAGCAAATTGAGGATCGCTGTGGAGGATGTCTGCGAGACCTTGCTGACGACCAGCCTTTTATACTGCAGCTTCCTTGTCGACCAGTAATAGAAGGTGTTGTAGATCCCCGTCAGTAGAACCGTCAGGGGGATGAAATACAGCCAGAAGGAAATTTCCCTGCTCCCCAGAAATTTCGCCAGGCGGTCATTAAAGAGAAGAACGACAAGAAACGTGACAATGCTGACAAACAAGGAACACAGCAAGGCAAGCACTACGATATTGACCGCTTCGTCGTCCTGCTCCGGGAGGATCACCGCCAGCTCGAATCTCCCGGCGGCAACAACGGATACGACATACGCGATCGCCATGTATAAAGCCAGTACGCCGAACTCTTCCGGCGTGTACAATCGCGTCAGGACGGGAGAGATCAATACCGGGATCGCCTGCGCGATTGCGGTCCCCGACATCATCGTCATCACGTTCGACGCAAACGATTCCCGTCGAAAAATATTCAGATGGAAGTTCGGCAGTTTCAAAATTTCCCGGCGAGTCTTGCGTTGAGCTCTCCGAACCCGTTCCCGAAAAAATCCGGCCATGTCACCAGTGGATGCCTCGGACGGGTCGTGTTCGGTCCCGTGTAGAGCGTCACAACCTCGGGAGGGAGAGGAAACCGACCGGCAATATCGACGTACACGGCCTGCATCCTCGGGTTGCCGAGAAACCCCCACCATCCTTCGATCAATATCCCGGAGAGCTCCCAGGGGCCATAACCCAGGTTGCCTCCGACAGTTTGATACTGATACCGGTATACGCCGTTATTTCCATCCATGAAGTTGGCTACACGGTATGCCGGAAACCCGCTGGAGGGTTGCAACAAGACTTTTCCATAGAACTGTTTCTCCAGTCCCGCGGAAAGATTTTCGTAATATCCCCGCTCGGGATCCCCTTCCCGATACGCACCGGCGAGGCTTTTCAGCCAGACCGGCCATCGATGGCTGTGCGAGGTGTCCTCCGCGATGCCGGGAACCGGAGCCGGCTTCAAATTCGCTGCCAGTTCCGGATTCCCGGCGTAGAGGTAATCCGGGTGATCCGTCCACAATCCGGGTTGAAACAGCCAGGTGCCGTCATCGAAAGGCACAACGTACTTGTTGAAAACCGCATATGCCACGTTCAGGATTTCGCCGACCACGGGAGAGAGACCAGAATATTTCCCGGAGATCCTTTCGTAGATCCGCAGATCGGCCGAGATCGCGAACAGGAAGATTTCGTGATCCGTGATCGCGCGATAATAAGAGGGGGTTGTGGCGGTCTGGCTCAATTTCCATTGCAGGCGTTCGCGGATGCCGCCCGCGAAATCCCGCTCGTACCACCATGCGGTTTTCATACTCCAGAGCGAATCGACCTCGCCATACAGCTTTTCGATCAATGCCGGAGGGACCAGATCCGCCCTTCCCGATTCCGTGGCCAGCACCAGGAACCGACTTGCGAGATACAAATAGTGCTCCCGCGCCAAATCCAGATCTTGGGGTTCGGTTAAAAAACTGTTGTTGTCGTTTTCCATGAAGCGGCGGAAATGATCGGAAAATTCCTGATGCCACTCCGCCTGTCCGAGCCTGAAGGCGGCGTGCAGGGGAATCATCAAGACATGGCCGGCGTCGTAGAGGTCGCGGTCTCTCCAAAGATTGTCGCCGAGGTAGACCTTCACGGTATTCTCCCAGAGAAGCAGGTCCTTCGCCTCGACCGTCCGACCGCCTCCGCCCGTCCCGTCGGCGCTCGTGCCGACGCAACCGGTCAGGAAGGGGATCAGAAGAAACAGGAACAGAATCCGGGACAGGCACACGGCTCATGCTTCCGCGCTTTATTTCTTCCGGACTTCCCTGTAAAAAACCTTTCCGACAGCCAGCTCCTTCGGCAACGGGGCATCCTCATCCAGGTCAAGACAACGAAGGATTCCCTGCTCCACTTCCTTATATTGAAGACCACTTTCCGGACAGGTATAGATGCCCTTCGGATCCGGATCCTTGAGAACGTGGCCATGACGGCTCATCCACCCTTTTTGACGCGCCGGGACCCCTATCACAAGAGCGTAGTCGGGGACATCCTTCGCGATAACGGCGCCGGCAGCGATAAATGCATACCGGCCTATGGTGATGCCGCACACCACCGTCGCATTGGCCCCGATGGAAGCACCGCGTCGGATCAGGGTCTTTTCATATAAGGATTTTCGAATAACCTGGGAACGCGGATTCGTCACATTTGTTAAAACGCACGACGGACCAAGGAAAACATCATCCTCAATGACAGTTCCTTCATAAACCGATACGTTGTTCTGCACCTTGACGTGATTTCCCATGACCGTTCCTCCGGCAATGGAAACATTTTGTCCAAGACTGCAATACTCACCGATCTTCGCCCCGCTAAGGACGTGTGAAAAATGCCAGATTTTCGTTCCTTTGCCGATTTGCGCTCCTTCGTCGACATACGACGATTCATGGACAAAGTAGTCCATAACGCTCTCCTTTATGATTAGAGAATGACTAGGGTCTGTTCAGTAACGGATGGACATGGGAGCCTGGATTTCGTGCAGGCACGGCATTCCGCAATCTATGCACAAGGTCGATCGATGGGCGAGCCTCCTCGATTCCGAAACCCCGGCCTGCAAGGATTTCCTGGTAGATGACCGTGTGGAGATCGACGAAGCCTCCGGAGAATTCGAACTCTTCTCCATCAACGGTGATGGAGCGGTACGTGGTCTTTCCTTCCTTTACGGCCATCTCGGGAAGGTCCTCCTTCCCCACCGAGAGAAACCAACGCACCTGCGCTTTCTCAAGCTCCAGGAAACCGGTAATTTTGCGGTCGTCGGCAATGTGCAATTCGAAGTGTTTTACACCGCCGAAAACCCATAAAAGCATATCGAAGAAGTGAACGCCGATATTGGTGGCAATCCCGCCGGACTTGCTGATATCCCCTTTCCAGGAGGCAAAGTACCAGTTCCCCCGGGCGGTGATATAAGTTAGGTCAATTGCATACTTTTTCCCCGCCGGGGCCTGTCGGATTTTCTCCCGCAGAGCGATGATCGAAGGATGGACCCTTAGCTGTAGAATATTGAATATCCTCTTTCCCGATTCCTGTTCCAGCTCCGCAAGGGCGTCCAGGTTCCAAGGGTTGAGAACAAGCGGTTTCTCGCATATCGCATCGGCACCAATACGCAGGGAAAAGCGCACATGCGCATCGTGCAGATAGTTCGGGGAGCAGATGCTGGTATAGTGGATACGTTTGTCACCTCCCTGCCGGCGCAGCTTTTCGGCATGCCGGTCAAACCGCTCAAACTCGGCGAAGAAGGCCACGTCGTAAAAGAAACTGTCGAGGATCCCCACGGAATCGGACTTGTCCAACGCACAAACGATTCTGTTTCCGGTATCCCTAATGGCTTTCATGTGCCGGGGGGCGACATACCCGGCCGCCCCGATAAGGGCGAAATTACGTGGGACCGCGGTGTCGTTCATTCTCGGCTTCCTGTCAGGAGCTAGAAGGGAAGACGGTTTTGCCGCGCTCGATCCTGAATGCCGTAAAAATCGAGAACAACAAACCGGTGAACGTAGACAATGCGACAATGATGGCCCGTTTCGGTTTCACTTTTTTTTCCGGTATTACCGCTTTATCGATGACTTGAATGGTGACGGCGTCCCGTGCTTCATCCAGCTTGGCCATTTCATATTGCTTCGCCAGCAGTTCATACAGAATCTCGTTGTACTTCACGTCCCGCAGTTTTCGAAGATATTCCATACCGACGGAAGGCATCCTTCCTGTAGGCATTAGAGGGTCGTGGCCGTTCCCTCCTTTTTGTTCAAGCTTATTGAGTTCCACCTTTAATCCTTTCAACTCTTCTTCGATTTTTTGCAGATCGGGATTCTGAGAAGTGGCATAGGTTTGTGCTACTTTATATTGTACTTCCTTGGCGGCGATTCGCGCTCGTAAACTTCCAATCCCTTGTATAACGACTCTCGCCTGGTCATCGATCTTCAGCGCGCCCGTTTTTTCCTGGTATCCTCTTATTCCTTCTTCCGCCCTTGACAATGCTTGTTTTACATCCTGTAGTTGTTCCTCGAAGAACAGCCTTCTCTGTGCCGCCTCGGTGATGGCAAGGCCCTTGGAGACTGCAACCATCTCTTCCACGAACGCATTCGCCATATCCGCCGCCCTTTTCGGATCCCGGTCCTCCACGGTAACAACGATCATGGTGTCCTTTCCGCTGGTTGCGCTTAATGCCTCGCCAAGTTCCTTTCTCGCGTCTTCCCGGAATTTCACGTCGTAGATTTTCATCAATCCAAACCGGTCGATGATTTTGTCTCTGACGGTCCTGCTGCGAAGGAATCCGATATACATATCGTTTGGACTTTTCATCCCGATACCACCCGTGGCCAGGGTTGCGAGTCCGCCCACCTGATTTAATAATTGCGCGGCAATATTCGAGGAACCTTGTTGGGGCGGGAGGATTTTCGTCTCCGCTCTGAAGATCGGGGGCAATAACAGGCAAATCACCAGAGAAACGATTGCAGTCCCGGCAGTTATTCCCCCGATAAATTTCTTGCGCCTTGCGAGTACGGCGATCCGTTCAGTAATGTTAATTACCACGTCGTTTTTCGTTTCCGGTTTATCCAAAACAAACTCCTTTACAGGAAATCTCGATGACTTGCATGGATTCTAAAACGCCACGAGCAGCACCCCAGCGGTGACCGCGATCTGGTAGAGGATCTGCGTGATGTCCTTTATTTCGCGCATCCAGGCGATCCTCTCCAGCTGCTCGGGAACGACGATCGTGTCCCCCGGATCCAACTGCTTGCCCCCCGACTCCCACTGGCTTGACGTCTTGCTCCAGAAGATGCTGGTGAATCCTTCCTCGGGCCTCACGGCAGTTCCGTCCACCTTCAGCAAGTAAATCCGCTTCTTGTCCGCGTTCTCGGTGTAGCCGCCAGCCAGCTTGATGTAGTCGGAGATGCCCTTGTTGCCGTCGTAGACGAAAGCGGTCTGGTTGAAGACCGAGCCGGAGACCTGCACGCTTTGCGGATTGGCCGGGATGAACAGGCTGTCCCCTTCTTCCAGTTCGATGTATTCAGTGGCGCCTTTCCCCTTGCCGATATCCGAGATGGGGACGACCAGCCGGCCTTTCGCCTTGGCCTGCCTGACCTTCGCAAGGAATCCCTTCATCTGTTGGGTTTCCGATGACTTGATCTGGGCCTCTTCGGGACTCGAGGCCGCAGCCACTGCGAGAGTCCCTCTCGCGGCCATCTCCCTTTCCAGCCGGTCCGCGCTCTCGTCGAGCTGCTTCTGCTGGATTTCGCGCACCCGTTCGCGCGTAAAGACGGCCCCCTTCAGGTATGCCCGGTCCGTGAACCCCCCCGCCCTCGTGATCAGGGAGGACAGTTTTTCCCCTTTCCGGATCGTGTAGGTCCCCGGGTACTTGACCTCCCCCGAAATGGTGACCGTCTGGTAGAGCTTCCATTCCGGCACCGTTCGTACGAACAGGTAATCGTTTTCCCGCAGAGGCAGGTTATCTCCCGACTCTCCCTCCAGCGCCTTTTCCAGGTTCAGGATGACCTTTTCGGTCTTCGGCCCCTGGTCCGTCACCGTGACCCGCGTTAGTTCCGCCTCTTTTTTGTTGGTGTAATACTTCGGCCCCCCCGTCAGCAGCATCAGGTCTTTGACCGTCATCCCCGGGTTGAACCCATACTCCCCTTCCCGTTGCACGGCGCCGGAGACCCGCACGACCCGCTTGTCCGGGACCACCTGGTAGACCTTGACGATATCCCCCGACTGGAGGGAGATTTCCTGCTCCTTCATCTTCTCTAGATCCGATTCGAAGACAGTCTGTCGAGTATTTTCCACGATCCGTTCGATCTGGATGCGTCCCTTGAAGGCGACGGTATTCATTCCCCCCGCCATCTCGACCAACTGGGAGATCTTCGTTTCCGACTTGAGTTCATAGAGGGCCGGGTTGTTCACGCTGCCGGCGATGGCGGCAACGGGGCCGATCGGGGGGATGAAGACGACGTCCTGCGGCATCAGCCGGATGTCGTTGCTCTTGTCCCCTTTCAGCAGCAGGTCGTACAGGTCGAAATGGACGGTCTCCCGCCCGTCCCGCTTGACCTGGATATCCCGCATCGACCCGTTCTTGTTCGGTCCCCCCGCCGCGAACATGGCGTTGACGATGGTCGAGAGGGACGAGATCGTGTAGGCTCCGGGCCACTGGGCGTTCCCCACCACGTAGACCGTGATCGTCCGAAGCGCGCCCATGCTCACGTTCATCTCGAAGCCACTGAAGTATTTCGAGTACTCCTTCTGGATGAGTTCCTTGGCCTCCTTGAAAGGCAGGCCGGCCACGCTGACGACCCCGACTTTCGGAAGCCGGATCATCCCGTCCCTGTCCACGAAGAGATTGAA
>MGQW01000021.1 GCA_001798885.1 Deltaproteobacteria bacterium RBG_16_64_85 | reverse complement strand
CCTTCGCAAGAGCCCTGCGCTCTTCCGGAAGATCGTGGCGGGCGCTTCCCCGAAGTGGCTGGCGGTCCGCCCCTCCGGGGGAGACTGGTCCCGGAAGGACGTACTGGCCCACATGCTGGACACCGAAGCCGTCATGACCTTCCGGATCCGGAAGATGATCTGTGAAGAAGATCCGAATCTCTCGTTCTTCGACCAGGAAAAGTGGATCGCGGGGCTGCGCCCGTACCGGGAAAAGGAACCGGGAAAACTGGGCGCCCGATTCGCCGCGCTGCGGGCGGAAAACCTCGCCCTCCTTTCCTCTCTGGACGAAGAGCAAATGAAACGCACCGGCGTCCACCCGGAATCGGGGCGGCTGACCCTGGAGGAGCTCTCCGCCCGGATGGCCCGGCACGACATCAATCACCTGAAGCAGATCCTCGCCGGATAAGGCAGGTGAGGCATGCCCGACCTTTCGCGGGAGAACCTCGAGCCCTACCTCTCGGCCCTCCTGATGAAACCCGTTCGCGTCCTTCGTCTCTCCCTTCTCGGGGAAAAGATCGAGACGGGGGCCATCAAGGGATACGGATACGGAATGCCGGTCCTGGTGGAATACGAAGTCGACGGGCAGCGTCGGAAATCCGTCCTGGAAACGCTTTCGCCTGGGCCCTACGGCCACGATCACATGGCGGACCGCGCCCAGATGCTGCTTTGGGACTTTCAGTCCTATAACAGCCTCCCCCGCCACGCCCGGTCGCTCGATGTCGGAGCCTTCCAGAAGGAAGGAGCTCTCCTCTCCCTCGGAAAGACGCAAGAACTTTTCCTCCTTGCGGAGTATGTCGAGGGGACCGCCTACATCCACGATCTCTCCCGCCTGCAGGGGGACGGTCAGCTGACCGACCTCGACCTGTCCCGGGCCGATGTCCTGTGCGACTACCTGGTCGAAATCCACGAACTGCGGGGGACCGATCCCGGGCTCTACGCGCGGCGGATCCGGGAACTGATGGGGCACGGCGAGTGCATTATGGGCATCGCGGACGGCTATCCGCCGAAACACGGGTTCATCACGAGCAGCCTCCTGCAAACCATCGAGCGACAGTGCGTCGGCTGGAGATGGCGCCTCAAAGGACGCGCCCACCGCCTGCGACGGGTCCACGGCGACTTCCACCCCTACAACATCCTGTTCCGTGATGGGATGGACTTCAGCGTGCTGGACCGATCCCGCGGGGAGTGGGGCGACCCGGCCGACGACGTCACCTCCATCACCGGGAATTACCTGTTCAGCTCGCTGCAGCGCGACGGCCGGCTTGCAGGCGCCTTCGAAACGCTGTTCCGCCGGTTCTGGGACCGCTACCTGGAAAAAACCGGCGACCGGGAAATTCTCGAGGTCGCTGCCCCCTTCTTCGCCTTCCGTTGCCTGGTCATGGCGAGCCCCGTCTGGTATCCCACCCTCTCCGAGGACGTGCGGCGGAAGCTCTTCGCCTTCCTCCAGGCGGTCCTCGACGCGGAAGCATTCAACCCGGCCCGCGTGAACGCTTACTGCGGGGTGTAAGAAAAGAATGCGGCAAGGTTTCGCGGTCTGGCTGACGGGCCTGCCGGCTTCGGGGAAGTCGACCGTCGCGGAAGCCCTGCACAGCGAGCTTGCCGGCCGGGGAGTGAACATCGCGGTTCTCGAATCCGACGCGCTGCGCCGGGTCCTCACCCCGAATCCCGATTACGGCGATTCGGAGCGGGACACTTTTTACGCGGGGGTGAGCTATATCGGATGGCTGCTGACGCGGCACGGCGTATCCGTCATCTTCGATGCCACCGCCAGCCGCCGCGCCTATCGGGACCGTGCGCGACTGCAGATTCCGGAATTCCTGGAAGTGCACGTCGACTGCCCCCTCTCGGTGTGCGAGTCGAGGGACCCCAAGGGGATCTACCACAGGGCACGCGAGGGAAAAGCCCCCAACGTGCCCGGCATCCAGGCAGAATACGAGCCGCCGTTGCAGCCTGAACTCGTGGTGCGGGGAGACAGCGAAACACCTGCCGATGCGGCGAGGCGGATCGTAGCGGCACTCGACAAGAAGGGGTACCTGAACGATTGAATCGGCGAGTGCCGGAGCACGAGGGGGACATTCCACCGGGGACACTCCTGATCTTTGCGCTTGATATCGCGAGGTGTGTCCCCGCTCAGCGTTGAGGAGCGTCCCCCACCATCGATAACGCTTCCAGCGCCTCCCGGTACGCCTGGAAGGTTTTCCCGTCGAACAGGACGAACCGGACGAGCAGCGGCGCACTCTCCTCTTCCTTCAGAAACTCCACAACGGCGCCGAGTGCCACCTTTGCTGCTTCCTCCACGGGATATCCGTAGATCCCCGTGCTGATCGACGGGAAGGCAACCGACGACCATCCTTGTTCGACGGCCAGGCGCAGGGAGTTGCGATAGCAGGAGGCGAGGAGAGTCTTTTCTCCGCGGTCTCCGCCCCTCCACACCGGACCCACCGTGTGGATGACATGCCGCGCCGCAAGCCTGCCGCCGGTCGTCATCACCGCATGCCCCGCGGGGCACTCCCCTTGGCGGGCCCGGAGCGCCTTGCACTCCTCGAGGATGGCGGACCCGCCGGCCCGGTGGATGGCCCCGTCCACTCCCCCACCTCCCAGAAGCGAGGAATTGGCGGCGTTCACGATCGCATCGGTCCTCTCCTCCGTGATGTCCCCCCTTGCCAGCTGCAGCTTCCTGCCCGAAAATTCGCGCTCCATCCCCCTTCCCTCCCGTCTTCCCCTCGATGATATTATCTCTCCATGGACCCTCTCGTGCTCATCGCGGAGGAGAAGATCCGTGAGGCGATGGCCAGGGGGGAGTTCGACAACCTCCCCGGCGCCGGCAAGCCTCTTGCCCTCGAGGACGACTCGATGGTCCCCGAGGACCTGCGGGTCTCCTACAAGATCCTGAAGAACGCCGGGTGCCTCCCGCCGGAGCTCGAGCTGCGCAAGGAGATCGTTACGCTGAAGAGCCTGCTTTCCGCCATCGAGGAGGAAGGCGAGAAGCGGCGGAAGCTCAAGGAACTGGACGGCAAGCTCCTCCGGCTCAACCTGATGAGGAAGAGGCCTCTCCAACTCGAGGATTTCCCCGAATACCGGGACCGGGTCATCGAGAAACTGACGGGCTGAATGCCGGCGCAAGGTCAAAGACCGGTCCTCCATCGGATATCCCCCCGCGTCGTTCGCTCCCTGCGCAGCCGGAAGCCGCTCCGGCGGTTTCTGGACGCCTTCTGCCGCGCCGTCCTGAAGGGCGGAGGAAAACCATATCTCGTGGGGGGCTTCGTCCGCGACCTGGTCGAGGGGCGCCCCGGCAAGGACATCGACCTGATGGTATCCGGGATGGACTTCGAGGGCCTGGGCAAGCTTCTCCGCTCGCTTCCCGCGAAGAGGCTGGGCATCCTGCGGATCTTTCCCGTGGGAAAGGCGTTCGCCGTGTTCAAGGTGCGAACCGCCTGGGTGGAAGAGGAGATCGACGTAGCGCTGGCCCGGTCGGAGCGATCCACGGGCCCGGGGCACCGCGAGTTCGATATCCGCACGAAGGATGTCGACGCGCGGGAGGACGCCTCCCGGCGCGACTTCACGATCAACAGCCTGCTGTTTGCCCTGGGTACGGAGAGCGGCCTGCTGACCGGGGCGGTCGTCGACTTCTTCGGCGGGCTTGCGGACCTGCGGCGAAGGAGGATCCGGGGGGTGGGGAACCCGGAGGACCGGTTCCGGGAGGACCCGTTGCGGATGCTGCGCGCCATCCGCCAAAAGAACGAGCGGCGGGGTTACTCCATCGAGAAGGAAACGTGGGCATCCATCCGCCGCGTGGCGCCGGAATTCATCGGGACGATACCGGGTGAACGGATCATCGGGGAACTGCTTCGCTCGCTCCTGGCAAGCCCGGCAGGTACCGTCAAGGATCTCCATCGATCGGGAATCCTCCGGATTCTCCTCCCCGAAGTCTTCGCCGTGAGGAAGGGTCCTGCCCGGATCCTGCGGCGGTATGCGATCCTGGAGAAATTCCTCGGTCGACCCTTGCCGGAGATTCCGTTGCTCGCCAACCTGCTCGTGGACGTTGCGGAACACGAATGCGTGGCGCGGCAGCGCTTCCGTCTTTCCCGCACGGAGGGCATCGCCCGGCGCCTTCACTTCCCTCAGGTCCGAGGCGGCGTCCGGATGCTCGAGGACCTGGCGCGGCTCGCTCATACCCAACGCTTGAAGAATCCGCACGCCCGGATCGAAGCCGTCTTCGGGAGGTGGGAAAGGCCGGTCCACCTGCTGTCGCTTTACGAGGCCGCTTACCGTGCGGCAGGACGGAAGGGAATCGACTTCCGGCCCCTATTGAAGATTGCAGCCCGGCGCCCGCCCCTGCTCTCGGGGAAGGATCTGCTCCACCTGGGGATCCCCGCTTCTTCCCGGATGGAGGCAATCCTGGAAGAGGTGCGGGAAGCCACCCTCACCGGAAGGGTCCGCAACAAGGAAGAAGCGATCGACCTGGTCCAGTCGATCACCGGGGGTAAAAGGATGTTCCCCGGAAAGCGTCGTCCGGTTACTCCTTCCGCGCGGAGAGGAAAAAAGCCAGCAGGAAACCTAACAGGCAGATAACGAGAGGGAGGCATGAAGAAGGCCCCGCCGGATGGGGCGAAAATCCATTGAGATCGAACAGACTTGCCAGCAGCGGCCCCGCCCGGATCGTCATCGCCGGAGTCCTCCCTCGATTTACCCTTCAATTATAGTATATCTACCCCCGGAAAAGGGCGCTTCCCCCCCTCGGAGAAAAGGGGCGTAAAATAAAGATAAGGGCCGGAGGAGGTGAGGGCCATGAAGCGCGTAACTCCAATCATCCTTCTCGCTTTGCTGATTCTGGCGGTTCTGGCCATCCTGGGGGGATGCGCACCTGGGAAGCAGGCCGTGCGCACTGACAGTCCCCCGGGAGTCACGGTCCACCTGCCTTTGGTGGAGTCGCCGAAGGTAACCCTCCACGCGGAAGAACCGCGCAGACCTCCGCCGGGGCCGCAGTCGGTCGGGGATGAGTACTTCGGACGATGGCTGACGCTGATCGAGGTGGAAATAAACCCGGTCGAGACGGAGAGGCCTACCGGACCCGAGCCGGCGGAACACCGATAGCGGAATATCCCCCGTTATCTGATCCTGCCGCCTCCGGATCCCCGCTCCCCGCGTCCGCCGAAATTGAACCCGGAGCCTCCGCCTCCCCTGTCAGAGTCCCCCTCCGCCGAGGGATTCCGGAATGTCGGTCGGCTGGTCTCTCCCCTGCCCTCCGGCGTCCTGCCGGAATCGCCTCTCTCTGGACTCGCAAAGCCTCGATCAGGCGCGATATTTCCAACCGGCGGCTCGGAGCGAGGCGGTTTCAACACCCTCTCGGGGCGAACCGCGGATCCCGTTTCCGGCCGCCGCGGGGAAGAAGAAACTCCACTGTCGACCGGACGACCCTCACTGCCGCGGAATTCGCGCCGAGGCATCCGGTCCGGCTGATCCGGGCTACGCGGCTGCATTCTTTCCTGCCTCTCGGGACGAGGCATCGAAGCCGGTGGGCGGACGGTGGAGCGTTCCCTCACCTGCACCGATTGCCGACCTCTCTGCGTGGAGGTCCATTCGCGCCATTCATTCTTCCCGCCCCTGTCGGTCCTGGTGAAGACGGTGCCGCGCTCCAGGGGCCGTTCCCATCTGGCCAGCCGGGAATCCGAACGGGTGAATCCCGAGCGGACGAAACGCTCACCGGGGCGCAGCGGCACCCACCGCACGGAGCGGCCGTCCCTCACGAACCTGACGGTGGCCGGGAAGAAAAAGGCGTTCCGGTGGAAATGGACAAAGTGGGAATGCCCGAACACAACGCCGACCGAAACGAACGACCGGAAAGGGCACCAGACCCATCCGAAGAAGGGATCGCTCGCCCACCATCCGAAATGGTAGGGATACCAGCCCCAGGGTTCATAGGACACCCAGGTCCAGCCGTAAGGAGATACCCAGGCCCAGCGGCCGTAATGGTAAGGGGACCAGCCGGAGGTGGTCCTGGGCTGCCACACCCATCCGTAATCGGCGGAGTATACCCAGTCGCCGTAGTTCCTGAGTTCGTATGCCGCCACCGGCGGAACCTCCGCCTTTCTCTCCTCCTCGGTCAGGGGGGGAGGGGGAGCAGCCGTGTCCTCGGGCTTGCCTTCGTATGCGGATACGCGGACATCCTTGCCGATCGTCGCTTCTTCTCCCGCCTTTACGCTGATATCGCCCTTGTCGTGGGAAACGATCCCTTCACCCGAACGCACCACCAGGCGGGTCTGGCCGCCGTCCTTGACGGCCAGCCAGTAGCGGCCCGGAACGTTGAAATTCACCTTTCCGCCGCCGGGTATCATCATCCGCACAGGGGAAAAATCATCCGAAGGAAGATCGAACCGGACCTCCCCGGTACGGAGCCGGAATACCGTGTTCGCCTCGTCGAACTTCCTGATGTCCACTTCCGTTCCCCCGGTGAGAAGGACGAACTGCCCGCCGTGGAATTGAAGTTCCGCTTCCGAACCCTGCGGAATATTGACGCGCACTCTTTCCGTGATCGGGGAGTTGGTAGTGGTTTCCTCCCATTCGCCGGAATCCGGAGATCGGACCCATGCGGTCCCCTGGAATATTTTCAGGCGGGCCACCGAGTAGGCCGAAATCCCCTCCTCGTCGGCTTCCCCTTCCGCCGCCAGCGCCGGCCTCGACGAAACCACGGCGCCCAAGACGAGCATCGCAACCAGGAATAAGG
>MGQW01000020.1:1593-36796 GCA_001798885.1 Deltaproteobacteria bacterium RBG_16_64_85 | reverse complement strand
AGGAGGAGGATCACGGGAACGATGAGATATCCGAACGCCTGTATCCTGCCGCGCATTGTACTTTCCCCCTTTCGTATTGTATTAGATGTTTTCCGCGAAAAAAAAATTCACATTGCGTAGGATCAGGACGGGGAACCGCGGCGATCATCCCTCGCGATATTCCAAGGTCGCCAGCCAGCTTTTCCGGACGCCTGACCCGATTCCGGAAAGGCCGGACCCCCCGGAGACGATGGCCACCACCTCCATCCGGCCGTCTCCGTCCAAATCGACGGCCACCGACGGTACCTCGAATTCCACGGTGGTGAAAACCCGGTCCGCGGCACCGAGGTTGATGTCGTAGGTCAGCAACGAAAGACTTCCCCCCCTCCTGCATCGGAACCGAGGGAGCTTTCCGTTCCGCCGAACAGGAAGATTACGAAAATCGCCGCCAATGCGGCCATGATCGGTCGAACCGATGTTTCCATTTCCCTATCCCCGCCTTTCCACGGGGCGTCTCCTTCCCGTCCCGATGTTATTTAGATGCGGTTTTTGTTTGACCTTCCTCTTCGGGCTCTGGTACATTTTCACCGATATGTGGGGGAAGGAGAAAATCGCTTCACGGCTCTTACGGGCCTTTCTCGTCCTGTCGTTCTGCCTTGGCGCCGCCTCCGCCCTTCCGGCCGATTTCCCCCGCAGCGTCGCCATCGCTTCCTTCACTTCCCTTGCCAAGGAAGACATCCGGCAGACCGTTGCCGTCCTGCCGCGTCTCCTGTCTTCGCGCCTGATGGCGATTTCCGGTGCTGAGGTGGTCCTGCTTCCATCAGGGGAAAACCCTCCGGCGGAGGCTGCGAGGGAAGCGAAGACGGCCCTCCTGCTCCAGGGGACGGTAGCGAAGCTCGGGAAAGGCTACAGCATCGACATCACCGCCCTCGACCTCGCTACGGGGAAGACGGCCGGTGCGTTTTTCGCCGCCGCGGCGACGGAGGACGACATCATCGCGCAGATGGGGCTCCTGTCGGGTGAGATCGCGGAGAAGCTCTTCGGCGTGCAGGGGGCGTCCCGGACCGTGGCCTCGCCAGCACCGGTCGTGGTCCCGGCGCCGGGCGGGACGCAGGCGATTGCCGTAGCACCGATCGCCGAACCCCTGGTTCCGGTCCCTCTCCTGGCCGCGGCTACCGCTCCCACCCCGGCTCCCGTCGCGCCCGCCGAGGGGTGGTCTCCTTCCACCCTCCGGAGGGTCTCGGAGTCCGACAAGATCGCGGACGAACTCTACGGGGTCGTTACCGGGGATGTGGACACGGAGGGGAACGGGGAGGTCGTCGCCTTCGGGCGGCACACCATTTACGTGTACCGGGTGAAGGGGAGCGAGGTCCTCCCGTACACCCGCATCAGCCGCGGAATTTCTCACCATTTCCTGAATGTTGAGGCTGTCGATCTCGACGGGGACGGGAAGAAGGACCTGGTCGTCACCGACCGGGATGCGGAGAACCTTTCGTCCTTCGTGCTGCTGCGAAAGGGAGACGGATTCGTGGAGATCCCGGGGACCACCCCGTATCATCTCGTGGCTCTGCGGGACTGGAACGGCCGGACCGTCATTGCCGGCCAGCGCCGAGGTTTCAGCGAGCCGTTCCAGGGGAAGATCCACGCCATGAAGTGGAACGGGAAGACGCTTGTGGAAGGGGAGGTGTTGCCCCTCGACGTTTCGATCCTTCCCCTGTCCAGCGGCGGCGTCTACAGCCTTTCTCCGGTCCTCCTCGGAAACGAGTGGCAGTGGTTGTACGTGGACGTGGAAGAACACCTGCGGGTCCTCGACCCCAAGGGGAAGAGCGCATACCGATCCAAGGAAAAGTTCGGCGCGGCGGCGGACGGGTTCGAGTACGGGGAAGTGAACCGACTGGAAGGACGGCGGGCGATGTATCCGCTCCGGCGTGCTCCGCGGGTGGTCGTCGGACCGAAGGGGGACCCCATGGTTGTGACGACGGAGGTCCGGAAAGGGGTCCTGCAAAGCGTAATCGGGACTTTCGAGTCGTCGCGCATTGTGATCTTGAAAAAGGAGGGCGGAGGGTTCACCGAGAGGGCGGGCTCTCCCAAGAGCGATTTCTTCTACTCCGGGGTGGACGTGCTGCCCCCCGGAGGTTTCCGCCGGGGGGGGAAGGTGATCGCCTCGGTTATCGAGCAGGCCGGGTCGGCCTTCAAAGACCGGGTCAGCCGGCTGGTGTTGCTCCAGCCGGAATAGAACGCAGAATCGATGGGGGCGGGCTCCCGCGGATTTTCCTGACACGGCGGGCCCCGATGTGGTAACATCCCGTTCGAAAAAAACCAGTTTCCCGCAACTTCGCCCCGGGGAAGGGCCCCGGATGTCGACATAAGGTAGACGATAGGAAAACCGGATCGCGACGGGAGGAGGTGGTTTCGGGCAATCGAGGATTTCGACGCAAGTGGTTGTTGCTTTCTTTGGAGGAGAAGACAGGCAGATTAAATTTTCCAAGGAGGGAAACATGCGGAAAGGCTTGACGGTCTTGTTTGCAACTGTCCTGGTGGCGGTGTTAGCACTGCCGGCTTTGGCCGACCACGAACTTTTAGGGTACTACCGCTCAAAGGGGTACGTGTCCAACATCAAGAATTACACCTCAGCGAATTATGTGAACCCGACCCCGGCGGATGCCTCATCGACGAGCTCCTACGTCGAGCAGCGCCTTCGCCTGAAGTTCACGACGGGCGTGGAAAACGTGAAGGCGGTGCTGTTCCTCGAGCAGGACATGATGTGGGGCGACGCCTCCGGCCAGGTCGCCCGTAACCAGGGCGGAGCGATCCAGGGTGACTCGATCAACCTCGAGGCCAAGAACGCCTACCTTTGGTTCAAGCTTCCCAATACCAGCGCCGACTTCACGGTCGGGCTCCAGAACGTGAGCGACCCGTACCGCGGCGTCTTCATAGGCGCCGCCGACGTGGCGGGGGTGATGTCCACCTTCAAGTTCGAGCCCCTCTCCTTCAGGGTCGGCGGCTTCACCCCATGGGAGCGGGATACCAACCAGGCGGACGACTCCCTGATCTTCATCGCCGAGGGGAAGCTCGCCCCGACGAAGAACCTGAACGTGGGCCTGAACTTCTACTTCATCCGGGACGGCGCGGATGCGCTGGGTGCCACTTCGGGTGAAACCAGCACCCCCGGCCCGGGTTACCTCGGCGGCGTCCAGGTCGTGCCGGGCGTGACGAAGATTGTCGTGCCGGGCGTGACGAAGATTTACATGCCGGGCGTGAACGTCGATTTCAACGCAGGCGTGGTGAAGGTCTCCGGGTTCGCCTTCGCGCAGTTCGGCGACCGGGTCTATGACAGCGGCGCCGCGAAGACGAAGTTCGGCGGCTACGCGGGCGACGTGCGGGTCGACGCCAACGTCGGCCCGGCGAAGGTCTTCCTCGAGGGGCTGTACACGAGCGGCGACAAGCCGGGCACCACGGACAAGATCGAAGGCGTGGTCGTTGCGGAAGACTTCAAGATATTTTCCAGCTCCTCCCAACCCACAAGCTTTGACATGCAGATCCTCGGGCCGAACGGGGACGACATCAACACCTCCCGGAACCTGACGTACACGACGAACAACAACCGGGCCGCCGGGGGGTACGCGATGAACGGCGTGCGGCTGGGCGCGACCTTCATCGCCGCCGGCGCTTCGATGAAGCTCAACGACAAAACGACCGCCAAGGTCGGCGCCGGGTACCTCCGGGCCAACCAGCTCGCCCCGGCGGCACTCGCGGGGACGAACTTGAACGTCAGCAAGAGTATGGGCACCGAGATCAACGCGAACGTGAACTACAACATCATGAAGGGGCTCGACTTCGGCCTCTTCGGCGCCTATGCGTGGCTGGGCGACGGCTACAAAGTGGCCGGTTCTCCGTCGCCGGACAACCTGTACGCCCTGTACGCCCGCCTGAACTACGCGTTCTAAGTAACGCGGGCGGTAACCCAACGCACGACGAACCCCCCGGGGGGCCCTCCCCCGGGGGGTTTTTACTTAAGCGGGGACGTTCTTAAACTTTTTAATCCCGGCAGGGCCGATGATTTTCGGATTGACGTTAGCGGTATAATTCCCGTAAGTTATCGAATTCGACTTCGCGGGGGACGAGTGCGCCCATAATGTTCGAGAATCTGACGGAAAAGTTCCAGGGTGTTTTAAAGACGCTTCGCGGGCAGGGCCGCATCTCGGAAGGGAATATCGAGAGTGCGCTGCGCGAGGTGCGGCTGGCGCTCCTGGAAGCCGATGTCAACTACAACGTCGTCAAGGACTTCACCGCGGCGATCAAGGAGAAGGCGCTGGGCGCGGAGGTCCTCGCCTCCCTGACTCCCGACCAGCATTTCATCAAGATCGTCCACGCCGAGATGGCGAAGATGATGGGAGGACAGGCGCAGGAGCTTGACCTCGCGCGACGCCCGCCGGTCCCTGTCATGCTCGTCGGGCTGCAGGGATCGGGCAAGACGACCTCCTGCGGAAAGCTCGCCCTCTTCCTGCAGAAAAAGAAGAGGAGCCCCTTCCTGGTCCCCGCCGATGTCTACCGCCCGGCGGCCATCGAGCAGCTCAAGATCCTGGGGAGCCAGATCGGGGTCCCGGTCTTCGACAGCCACTCGGGGGCCGACCCGGTCGAGATCTGCCGGGAGGCGGTCCTATACGCCGACCGGAACGGCTACGACACCGTCCTCCTCGACACCGCGGGAAGGCTCCACATCGACGAGGAGCTGATGGAGGAGCTGCGCCGGATCAAGGCCGCGGTCGATCCGGCGGACATCCTCCTGGTCGCCGACGCCATGACGGGACAGGATGCCGTCAATGTCGCGAAGGCGTTCCATCGGAAACTTTCGCTCACCGGCGTCGTCCTCACCAAGATGGACGGCGACGCCCGGGGCGGGGCCGCGCTCTCCATCCGCGCGGTCACCGGCGCCCCGATCCAGTTCGTGGGCGTCGGGGAGAAGCTCGACGCGCTCGAGCCGTTCTTCCCCGACCGGATGGCCTCCCGCATCCTGGGGATGGGAGACATCCTGACGCTCGTCGAGAAGGCGCAGGAGACCATCGACGAGAAGCAGGCCCGGGAGCTCGAGCGCAAGCTCCGCAAGAGCCAGTTCACCCTCGAAGATTTCCGGGATCAGCTCTTGAGGGTTCGGAAGATGGGGTCGATGGAGGACCTCCTCGGGATGATCCCGGGGATGGGAGGCAAGCTCAAGGAGCTAAAAGGGGCGGCCCCGGACGAAGCGGAACTTCGGCGGACCCTGGCGATCATCGACTCGATGACCCGGGAGGAGAGGCACAACGTGAAGATCCTGAACGGGAGCCGCAGGAAGCGGATCGCCCTGGGAAGCGGGACCACGGTCCAGGAGGTCAACCGCCTCCTCAAGAGTTTCCAGCAGGCCGAGCAGATGATCAAACGGTTCTCGCAGGCCGGAAACCGGAAACCGGGAAGGAACCTGCCGTTTTTCCGATAGGATCCATGGTACATTGAGGTTCATCCAAAGACGCGGGAGGTTTATGAGATGGCGGTAAAGATCCGGCTGACGCGGACGGGCAGGAAGAAGCTTCCTTCCTACCGGGTGGTGGTGGCGGACTCCGAGGCTCCCCGGGACGGCAAGTTCCTCGAAAGGGTCGGCACCTATAACCCGAGGGAGAACCCTGCCCGTTTTCAGGTGGACGAACAGCTGATCTTGCGGTGGCTCCGCAAGGGGGCGCAGCCGACGGAGACGGTCAAGAGCCTGCTCAAGAAGGCGGGCGTCTGGAAGAAGTTCCTGGACGGGAAGCGGGAGAAACCGGCTGTCGCGTGATGAAAGCGCCGCGGCGCAGGCCTTCCTGGAGGTCGGAAAGGTTGTCGCCGTGCATGGGGTGGCGGGCGGCATAAAGGTGAAGGCGATCTCCGGCAACCCGTCTGGACTTCTCGCGGCGCGTTCCCTGCGCTTATGCGGGAAGCCGGATCTGGGCGGTTCGGGAGGACGCGGATTCGAGGTGAACGCGGCACAGCGGTCGGGGGGCTGTGCCGTTTTTTCGTTGAAGGGGATCGAAACCCTGGAAGCTGCGAGGGAGCTGGTCGGGGCCCGCGTCTTCGTCCGCAGGAAGGAACTTCCGCCGCCGGGGGAAGATGAGTACTTCGTCGTCGACCTCGTCGGGTGCGCGGTGATCGCCGCGGACGGCGTCCCCATCGGCCGCGTGGCAGGCGTCGTTTCCGGCCCCGCCCACGACTGGCTGGAAATCCGCCGTTCCGGAGGAGGGGAGGCGCTCCTGCCGGTCGTTTCGGAATTTGTCCGGGAAGTGGACGTTGCGGGACGCCGCATCGTCGTGACCCCCCCGGAGGGGTGGCTGGATGCGAGTTGATATCCTTACGCTTTTTCCCGGGATCGTTTCCGGGCCGCTCGACCACAGCATTCTTTCCAAGGCCAGGGAAGCGGGGTTCCTGACGGTCGAGGTGCACGACCTTCGGGATTTCGCTGCGGGCAAGCACCGTGTGACCGACGAGCCGCCGTTCGGGGGGGGCGGCGGAATGGTGATGAAGCCGGAGCCGATCTTCGCGGGGGTGGAAGCCTTGAGGGAGCGGTTCGGGCCCGGGAAGGCCGTCCTGCTCTCCCCCCACGGGGAACCCCTCACTTCGGCGCTCGCCCGGAAGCTGTCCGCGGAGGATCACCTGATCCTGGTCTGCGGGCGCTACGAGGGGGTCGACCAGCGCGTGGCGGACCACCTGGCCGACCTGGAAGTCTCCATCGGCGATTACGTCCTGACCGGCGGGGAGCTGCCCGCGCTCGTTCTCGTCGACGCGGTGGCGCGGTTCCTCCCCGGCGTGCTGGGGGATCCACTGGCCTCCTCCCGCGATTCCTTCGAGGAGGGGCTGCTCGAGGCGCCGCAATATACCCGCCCGCGCACGTTCCGCGGCCACGCGGTGCCGGACGTGCTCCTCTCGGGGGATCACGCCGCGATCGAGAAATGGCGCCGCGAGGAGGCTACGCGGCGGACCGTGGAAAGACGCCCCGATCTCGCCAATAAAAAGTTGACACCCGGCAAGGGCGTGGAATAGACTTTAGGGTCTTGTTTATCCTCTGGAACCGACGGATGGAAGGGGTACCGCCATGAGTCTCCTCAAGGAAGTGGAAAAATCGCAACTTCGAAGCAATCTGCCGGTATTCAAAGTGGGGGACACGATCCGCGTGTACTCGCGCATCAAGGAAGGCGAGAAGGAGCGCGTCCAGTACTTCGAGGGGATCGTCATCGGTTTCCACCGCAACGGCGTTTCCACCACCTTCAAGGTCCGTAAGGAGTCCTATGGAGTGGGAGTAGAGCGGACGTACCCGATGCACTCCCCGCTCCTCGAAAAGATCGTCGTCAAGAAGAAGGGGGACGTCCGCCGGGCGAAGCTCTTCTTCCTGCGCGAGGTGTCCGGAAAGAAGGCGCGCATCCGCGAGAAGAAGGACTGGCTGGGGAAGAAAGGGGTCGCCGTCCCCGCCGAAGGGACCCCGGAGCGCCCGGTGGAGGGGACTGCCCCAACGGAAGTCGCGGCGGCACCGGAAACGACGGAGAGCAAAGAGTAGGGTTCCCCCGTTGGATAGCTTCGAGACCCGGGCCCGCGCGATGGGGTATCGCGCGATCGCCGGCGTCGACGAGGCCGGACGGGGGCCGCTGGCCGGCCCGGTCGTAGCGGCCGCCGTCATCCTCCCGCCGGGGTTTCGCCCCGAGGGGATCCGCGATTCGAAGGCTCTTTCCCCCGCCGCACGGAAGCGTGCGCACACCCGGATCACGGCGGAGGCGGTTTCCTTTGCCGTCGCCCATTCCACCCCCGAAGAGATCGAAGAGGTCAACATCCTGCGGGCCTCGCTGCTCGCCATGCGGCGGGCCGTCGAGCGTCTTTTTCCACCGCCCGATTTCCTCTACGTCGACGGAACGTTCCCGGTTCCGTGCGCCGTATCGCAGGAGACGCTGGTGGCCGGGGATTCCCGCTGCCTCTCGGTGATGGCGGCTTCCATCCTGGCCAAGGTTGCAAGGGACGAAATGATGGAGGAGTTCGACCGCGTGTACCCCGGCTACGGTTTCTCCTCCCACAAAGGGTACCCGACCCGCAAACACCTCGCGGCCCTCCGCAATCTGGGTCCCTGCCCGATCCACAGGAAGACCTTCCGCGGAGTGAGAACCCAACCATGAGTTTCCCCCCCGAGTCCACGCGGGAGTCAGGGGCCGAAGCGGAAGCGGCGGCCTGCGCGTTCCTCGAGGCGAGTGGGATGCGGATCGTGGAGCGCAATTTCCAAGTCCGGGGAGGAGAGGTCGACATCGTTGCGCGGGAGGGGGACATCCTGGTCTTCGTCGAGGTCCGCTTCCGGGAAGGGGAAGAATTCGGCGCACCGGAGGAGACGGTGGGGCTGGCCAAACGGCGCAGGATTGTCTCCACGGCGAGGGAGTACATCAGCCGAATCCCGTGGGATTCGTGGAGGGAGGCCCGCTTCGACGTCGTCGCCGTCGTCGGGACGGGGCCGGACACCCTCATTCGGCATTACCCGGGCGCCTTCGACGCCCGCGGAAAACTGATTTAGCCGAAAAACTCCTCGGCGATGGCGTACAGCCCCATGTCTACCGTCTTGATCTGGGCGGTCGCCTCCGCCAGGGGGACGGCGACGATCCGGTTCCCCTGGAGCGCGGCCATCTTCCCGAACTCGCCCCGGTGCACCATCTCGGTGGCGAAGATGCCGAAACGTGTGGCGAGGACCCGGTCGTGGGCCGTCGGCGAGCCGCCGCGCTGGATGTGGCCGAGCACGACCCAGCGGGTCTCGAACCGCGTACGCTTTTCGATCTCCCCGGCGAGGAGCTGGGAGATCCCGCCCAGGCGGACGTGTCCGAACTCGTCGGTCTTGGTCTCCTGGACGATGAGCTGCGGGTCCGTACCGGGCTTCTCCGCGAATTTCGCCCCCTCGGCGACGACAACGATGCTGAAGCTCTTCCCGCGGCTGTGGCGCCGGAGAATCAGGTCGCATACTTCGTCGAGGTCGATCCGCTTCTCGGGGATGAGGACGACGTCCGCCCCGCCGGCGATTCCCGAGAAGGTGGCGATCCACCCGGCGTTGCGTCCCATCACCTCCACCACCATGACCCGGTTGTGCGATTCGGCCGTGGTATGGATCCGGTCGATGGCGTCGGTTGCGATGCTGACCGCCGTGTCGAAGCCGAACGTAAAGTCGGTGCCGGAAAGGTCGTTGTCGATCGTCTTGGGGACGCCGACGACCGGCAGGCCCTTCTCGTAGAGTTTGCTCGCCGCGCCGAGGGTGTCCTCCCCGCCGATCGCGACCATGGCGTCGAGCCCCAGAAGCCGGAAGTTCCGCAGCACCATGTCGGGGCCGGATGGGTCCTTGAAGGGATTGGTGCGGGAAGTTCCGATGATCGTTCCCCCGATGTGCAGGATACCGGAAACCATCTTTATATCGAGGTCCATTGGGGCCAACTCGACCAGACCCTTCCAGCCGTTCCGGATGCCGATCACACGCGAATCGTAGGCATCCGACTTCCGGACGACGGCGCGGATGACGGCGTTCAGCCCCGGGCAATCCCCCCCGCCCGTCAGTACCCCGATTTTCATGGTGAAATCTCCCTCGGTAAATTTGGCACAGTATAGCAGAATTTCCTCCCGCCGGATTTGAAAGAGGCGGGACGATGTGCTAACTTAATTTCCTTATATTCCATGGGGAAAGAAGAGGAAACCGTTGTCCGTACCGGCAAGACAGCTCATCAAACTTCTGTCCGGAAACGAGGCCATCGCCCGCGGTGCCTTCGAAGCGGGGGTCAAGGTCGCCTCCGCCTATCCCGGGACGCCGAGCACGGAGATCCTGGAGAACCTCGCCCGGTACGAGGGGGTGTACGCGGAGTGGGCCCCCAACGAAAAGGTGGCGGTGGAGGTCGCCCTCGGGGCCTCGATGGCCGGCGCGCGGGCGCTTGCGGCCATGAAGCACGTGGGCGTCAACGTGGCGGCGGACCCGATCTTCACCGCGTCCTACACCGGCGTGCGGGGCGGGTTCGTCATCGTCACCGCGGACGACCCGGAAATGCACTCCTCCCAGAACGAGCAGGACAACCGGCATTACGCGGTGGCGGCCAAGATCCCCATGCTCGAGCCCTCCGACTCGGAGGAGGCAAAGGAGTTCACGAGGATCGCCTTCGCGCTGTCGGAGGAGTTCGACACTCCCGTTTTCCTGCGGACGACGACCCGCATCTCCCACGCCAAGGGAACGGTCCGGCTCGGAGAGGTGGCCGGGGCGGCGTTCCCCCCCGGTTTCGTCCGCGACACGTCCAAGTGGGTCATGCTCCCCCAGAACGCCAGGGCGCGCCACGTTCTCGTGGAAGAGCGGATGCGGGCGCTTGCGGAGTTCGCGGAAACGTTTCCCGGCAACCGGATCGAGTGGGGGGACCGTTCGCTGGGGGTGATCACCGCCGGGGTTTCCTACCAGTACGTCCGGGAGGCGTTTCCCGACGCCTCCGTCCTGAAGCTGGGGATGGCGCATCCCCTGCCTTCACGGCTCATCCGCGAGTTCGCGGCGGGGGTAACGCGGCTCGTGGTCGTTGAGGAGCTCGATCCCCACATCGAGACGCACGTGAAGGCGTTGGGCATACCGGTGCAGGGGAAGGAGCGGATTCCCCTCGTCGGCGAGCTCGACCCCCGGATCGTCCGGGAAGGGATCGCCGGGGGGAGCGCGCCGGTGCATCCACGGGAAGAAGTTCCGTCCCGCCCCCCCAACCTCTGCCCGGGCTGTCCGCACCGCGGGCTGTTTTATGTCCTCACCAAGCTGAAAGTCATCGTTGCGGGGGACATCGGCTGCTACACTCTCGCGGCGCTGCCCCCGCTGGGGGGGATGGACACCTGCGTCTGCATGGGCGCCTCCATCGGGAATGCGTTCGGCATCGAGAAGGCGCTGGGGAAGGCGGCGCTGGGAAAAGTCGTCGCGGTCATCGGAGATTCCACCTTCATCCACTCCGGGATAACAGGGCTCATCGACATCGTCTACAACCGCGGCTTCACCACGGTGATTATCCTGGACAACCGGACCACCGCGATGACGGGCGCCCAGGAGAACCCCGCGACGGGCAGGACGCTGATGGAGGATCCGACCCACCGGCTCGACCTGCCGGGGCTGTGCCGGGCGATCGGCGTCGAGCACGTGTACACGGTCAACCCGCACGACATGGCGCAGACCGAGGCGGTCCTCCGGCGGGAGCTCTCCCGGGAAGCGCCGTCCGTCGTCATCACCGAGGCGCCGTGCGTGCTCCTGCCCGAACACCGGAAGAAAAAGCGCCCGGTCTATGAGGTGATCCCGGACCTGTGCACCGGCTGCAAGGCGTGCGGCAAACTCGGCTGCCCCGCCATCGAGTGGGTGCCGTTCACGACCAAGGAGGCGGTGGCGGCGGGAAAGAAGGCCGCCCAGAAGGGGATGTCCCGGATCCACCCCCTCCTGTGCGACGGCTGCAACCAGTGCCCTCCCCTGTGCAAGTTCAAGGCGATCCTGGAGAAGAAGGATTGAACAAGGCCCGCGCGGGAAACGTCTTTCTTGCGGGCGTCGGCGGGCAGGGGATCCTCCTGGCCTCCGAGGTCCTGTGCGAGGCGTTTCTCCTCTCCGGGTACGACGTGAAGAAGAGCGAGGTCCACGGCATGGCCCAGCGCGGAGGTGCCGTCACCACTCACCTGCGGTTCGGAAAGAAAGTCCACTCCCCGCTCATCGAGCCCGGGACCGCGGACCTGCTGGTCGCCTTCGAAAAGATGGAGGCCCTGCGGTTCGCGCACTACCTGTCCCCGGGCGGCGCGGCGCTCGTCAACGCGCAGGAGATCCTCCCGCCGTCGGTGTCGACGGGCAAGGAGCGCTATCCGTCGCGGATCGAGGAGCGGCTCCGGGAGTTCACGCCGAACCTGTTCGTGGTCGACGCGCTGGCGGCGGCCCTTTCGCTGCACGAGGTGCGGGCGGTCAACATCGTGATGGTGGGCGCGGCTTCCCACTTTTTGCCGCTCGCGGAGGAGGCTTACGTCGAAGCGTTGCGCGCCGCCCTGCCGGCGAAGATCGTAGAGGTGAACATACGGGCGTTCCGCACGGGGCGTGGGATCCTGCCGACGCTCGCGACCGGGCGATAATTCCATCCGGAGGGTCCCTCTTTTCGGGGCGCTCCCGCACGGAGGAGAAGGGATGATCTGGAACGACGAGTTCGAAACGCTGCCGCGCGAAGCGATGGAGGCGCTGCAGGTCAAGCGCCTGCGAGAGCAGGTCGACCGCGTTTATGCCACGGTCCCGTTCTACCGGGCCAAGCTGTCGGAAGCGGGGTTCAAGCCCGGGGACATCCGGAAGCTCTCCGACCTGGCGAAGCTTCCCTTCACCGACAAGAACGACATGAGAGACACCTACCCCTTCGGCATGTTCGCCATACCGATGGAGCGGGTCGTGCGGATCCACGCCTCGTCGGGGACGACGGGCAAGCCCGTGGTGGTCGGGTACACCCGGCGCGACATCGACACCTGGTCGGAGCTCATGGCTCGCACCCTCTGCTGCGGCGGGGCGACCAGCGGGGACGTGGTGCACAACTCCTACGGATACGGTCTGTTCACCGGTGGCCTCGGCGCGCACTACGGCGCCGAGAAGATCGGTGCCACGGTCATCCCGATGTCGGGGGGAAACACCAAGCGCCAGATCATGATCATGCAGGATTTCGGGTCCACGATCCTTTTGTGCACCCCCTCCTACGCGCTGAACATCGCCGAGGTGATGGCGGAGGAGGGGATCGACCCGGGGAAGCTCCGCCTCAAGTGCGGCATGTTCGGCGCCGAGCCGTGGAGCGAGTCGATGCGCAAGGAAATCGAGAAGAAGCTAAAGATCAGCGCGCTCGACATCTACGGCCTCTCCGAGGTCATCGGTCCCGGCGTCTCCTCCGAGTGCCTCGAGGAGAAGCACGGGCTCCACATCTCGGAGGACCATTTCCTTCCGGAGATCATCAATCCCGAAACCGGAAACGCCATGCCTTACGGGGAGACGGGCGAGCTGGTCTTCACCACGGTGACGAAGGAGGCCTTTCCCGTCATCCGATACCGGACGCGGGACATCTCGAAGCTGATCCCCACGCCCTGTTCCTGCGGGAGGACGCTCGTCCGGATGGAAAGGATCTCGGGGCGTACGGACGACATGCTCATCATCCGCGGCGTCAACGTCTTCCCGTCCCAGATCGAGGCGGTGCTGATGGATGTGGAAGGTGTGGAGCCGCACTATCAGCTGATCGTCTCCCGAGAGGGCTCCCTGGATGTCCTCGAGGTCCAGGTGGAGGTCAATGAATCGATCTTCTCCGACGCGATCAAGGGACTGGAGGCGCTGTCCCGCCGGATCGAGCACGACATCAAGGACTTGCTGGGCGTATCGTGCAAGGTGAAGCTCGTCGAGCCGAAGACGATCCAGCGCAGCGAAGGGAAAGCGAAGCGGGTCATCGACAAGCGGAAGATTTAAGGAGGGCATGCGATGAAGGTCGAGCAGATTTCGATTTTCCTGGAGAACAAGTCGGGGCGCCTGGCGGAGGTGACGGGGATCCTCTCGCGGTCGGGCGTCAACATCCGGGCGCTCTCGCTGGCCGACACCGCCGACTTCGGGATCCTGCGCCTGATCGTAAACGACACCAACCGGGCGAAGACGGTCCTGAAGGAGAGCGGGTTCACGGTGGCCAAGACGGAGGTGATTGCCCTGGAGGTGCCCGACAAGCCGGGCGGCCTGGGGAGCATCCTGAAAATCCTGGACGCCGCCGGGATCAACGTGGAATATATGTACGCCTTCGTCCAGAGGTCGGGGGACAACGCGATCATCATCTTCCGGTTCGACGAGCTGGACAAGGCCATCCGGGTGCTTCTCGACGCCGGAGTTCGTATTTTGAGGGGGGAGGAAGTGTACGCGCTGTAAAAAAAAAACAGGGAGGATGGGAGATGACGATGAGAAGGGGAATGGTTTTTGGAATCGTGGCGGTGGTCCTGCTGGCCGCGGGGACGGTTCAGGCGGCGGAGCCGATCAAGATCGGGGCGATTTTATCGATCACCGGCCCGGCGTCGTTCCTGGGGGCGCCTGAGGCGAAGACCCTCGAGATGCTCGTCGAGGAGCAGAACAAGATGGGAGGCGTCAAGGGACACAAGATCGAGCTCATCATCAAGGATTCCGGCGCCAGCCCGGAAAAGGCGTTCTCGTTCGCCAAGCAGCTGATCGAGGAGGACAAGGTGTTCGCGATCATCGGCCCCTCGACGAGCGGCGAGACGATGAAGATCAAGAGCGTCGCCGAGGTGGGGAAGACGATCCTTCTGTCCTGCGCAGCGGCCGAGACGATCGTCAACCCCGTGGCGAAGTACGTGTTCAAGACGCCGCAGAAGGACAGCGACGCGGTCGTCAAGATCTTCCAGCAGATGAAGATGATGAAGATCTCCAAGATCGGCGTCCTGTCGAGCAACACCGGCTTCGGCCAGGCGGGGGAGGCGCAGATCATGAAGCTCGCGCCGGACCACGGCATCAAGGTCGTGGTTAACGAAGTGTATGACAAGGCCGCATCGGACCTCACGGCCGAGGTGACGAAGGTCAAGGCTGCCGGGGTCGAGGCGATCCTGAACTGGTCCATCGAGCCGGCGCAGGCGATCGTGATCAAGAACGCTCGCCAGATCGGGTTCAAGGGCCCCATCTTCCAGAGCCACGGGTTCGGGAACATCAAGTACGTAGAGGCCGCGGGCGAGGCGGCCGAAGGGATGCTTTTCCCCGCCGGCCGGCTGCTCGTTGCGGACGTGCTTCCGAAGAGCAATCCCCAGAAGGCGCTCCTCGTCAAGTACAAGAAGGACTACGAGTCCAGGTACAAGGAGGATGCGAGCACCTTCGGAGGGCATGCCTATGACGCCTTCATCATCCTCGTGAAGGGGATCGAGAAGGCGAAATCCGTCGACAAGGAGGCGGTCCGTTCCGCCATCGAGCAGCTTACGGGCGTCATTGGCACAGGCGGGATCTTCAACTTCTCGGCGACGGACCATAACGGCCTCAACGTCGATGCCTTCGAGATGCTGACGGTAACGAAGGGGAAATTCGACATCCTGAAGCAGAAATAGCCGGAAACGCCGACGTTCCGGTCGGGAGTACCCGCCATAAGCGGGGACTCCCGACCGCTGGATGGAAGGAGATGCACCTGGACTTCTTTTTTCAGTACCTCGTGGCGGGCGTCACCTACGGGACGATCTACGCAATCGTCGCCATCGGGTTCAATATCATCTACAACGCGACCGGCATCATCAATTTCGCGCAGGGCGAGTTCGTCATGCTGGGCGGCATGACCGCCGTCACGCTGAGCCGGTTCCTGCCCCTGCCCGTGGCCATCCTGGGCGCGGTCGCGGTGACGACGGTCATCGGAGCGGTCATCGAGATCACCTTCATCCGGTGGCTCCACCGCCCTTCCGTGCTGCGGATGATCATCATCACCATCGGCATATCGATCCTGATCCGGGAAACCGCCCTGCATGTCTGGGGAGAAAGCGTCCGGGCGCTTCCCTATTTCACCGGCAGCTCTGTGACCTCCATCCACCTCGGAGGAGTGTACATCTCGCCCCAGGTCCTGTGGGTCATCGGCGTCAGCGCCCTCGCGGTGGCGGGGCTTTCCGCCTTCTTCAACTACACGCTCCTGGGCAGGCAGGTGCGCGCATGTTCGGCAAACCGCGACGCCGCGCGCCTGTGCGGCATCAGCGTTAGCAACATGGTAACCCTCTCGTTCATGCTCAGCGCCGCCATCGGCGCCCTCGCAGGCTGCGTCGTGTGCCCCATCACCTACATCCAGTACGACAGCGGGACGCCGTTGGCCATCAAGGGCTTCACCGTCGCCATCCTGGGCGGACTCGGAAACAGCGTGGCCGCCGTGGCCGCGGGCATGATCCTGGGGGTCCTCGAGTCCTTCAGCATATGGTTCCTGCCCGCCGCGTACAAGGAGGCCATCTCGATTTCCCTCCTTCTCATCATCCTGTTCGTCCGGCCGAGCGGCATCTTCGGCAGCGCCGAGGCGGCCCGGCTCAAGGAGTTCTGATGAAGGCGAGAATCCTTCCGGTCGCCGCCTTCGCGGTCTTCATCGTCGTCATCCAACTGGTGACCCATCTCACCGACAGCACCTATCACCTGACGCAGCTGACCATGACCGCCTACTATTCGCTGCTCATCGTCGGCCTGTGCATGCTGATCGGGTACGCGGGCCAGATCTCGCTCGGACACGCCGGATTCTTCGCCATCGGGGGGTATCTGACGGCGTTCCTGACGACCCGTGACCTGTCGCAGCAGAAGGGGAATTTCTTCGTCTCGATGCTTTCGAAGTCGGGGGTGCTCGTTGCTCGTCCCGACCTCTACGGAGGGGACCTCCTGAATGTCCACCCCTGGCTTGCCTGCGCGGTCGCAGTCATCGCGGCGGTTGTCATCGCCTATCTCGTTGGAGGCCCTGTCCTGAAGCTCAAGGGCCACTATCTCGCAATGGCGACCCTCGGATTCGGCATCATCATTTACCGTATTGCCCTGGGAACGGGATTTCTCGGCGCGGCGGACGGGATCTCCGATGTCCCGGGATTCCCCTTGTTGTCGGGGCTGGAAATCACCGGCAAGTCCTCCATGAGGATTCCCAACTACTACCTGGCATGGGGGCTGGTGATCTTGGGAATGGTGCTCCTGCTCAACCTGATCCATTCGAGGGTGGGCAGGGCGCTTTCGTCGATCCACGGAGCCGAGGACGCCGCGGATGCCGTGGGGATCCCGACGGCGCGCTACAAGCTGAACGTCTTCGTGTTGAGCGCGGTCTTCGCCGCCCTGGCAGGCGTTCTCCTCACCCATTACAACGGCGGAATCGGGCCGTCGGAGGCGTCGGTCATGAAGTCGGTGCGATACGTCGCGATCGTAGCGGCCGGCGGCATGGCGAACCTGTGGGGCGCCCTTTCGATGAGCCTCGTGTTGAACTACCTTTCGCTCCGGGGGTATTTCGGGACCTTCGACGACGCCGTCTTCGGCGCGATCCTCATCCTGATCATGCTCTTCGCGCCGGAAGGGCTGCTGCGGCGGCATCTCTTCGGCGACCTGAAGCGGATTTTTTCCGGGAGCTCCGAAGAGGAAGCGCCGTGACCCTCCTTTCGGTCCGGGATGTCAGCAAGCGCTTCGGCGGCCTCCAGGCCGTGGGAGGGGTTTCCTTCGACGTCGCGCGCGGGTCGATCAAGGCGCTGATCGGGCCGAACGGCGCGGGCAAGACGACGCTCTTCAACCTGATCTCCGGGGTCCTGCCGCCCGACAGCGGCAGGATCCTGTTCGACGGGACGGCGGTCCAGGGCCTGCAGCCCTTCGAGATCGCCGCTCTCGGGATGGCGCGCACGTTCCAGCATATCCGGCTCTTCCCCAAGATGACGGTCCTGGAGAACGTCATGGTCGGCCGGCATGTCCACAGCCGGGCGGGGTTCCTCGCCGGCATGCTGAACCTCCCCTTCACGTGGAGCGAGGAGCGGCGAATCCGGGACAGGAGCTTCGAGATCCTGGAACTTCTCGGCATCGCCGACAGCGCGCAGGCGGAAGCGACGAGCCTGGCCTACGGGCAGCAGCGCGTCGTCGAGCTGGGCAGGGCGCTCGCCTGCGAGCCGCAGCTCCTCCTGCTCGATGAGCCCGTGGCCGGACTGAACATGCGGGAAACGATCGACATGGGCAAGCGGATCGCCAAGGTCCGCGACAGGGGGATCACCGTCCTGCTCGTGGAGCACGACATGTCGCTCGTCATGAACATCTCGGATGAGGTCGTGGTGCTCTGCTACGGGGAGAAAATCGCCGAGGACCGTCCCCTTGCCATCCAGAGGAACCGGGAGGTGATCCGGGTGTACCTGGGGGAAGTCCAGTGAGAATCGCATGCTGAGGATCAGGAACGTCGAGTCGGGATACGGCAGGCTGAAAGTGCTGAGAAAGGTCACGATGCACGTCGGGACCGGCGAGATCGTGACGATCATCGGGGCCAACGGCGCCGGGAAGACCACGCTCCTCCGGACCGTTTCGGGACTGCTCCGGGCGCGCTCGGGCGAAATTCTATTTGAGATGCGGGAAATCGGGAAGCTCCCTCCGGAGAAGATCGTTTTTCTCGGCTGCTCGCTCGTCCCAGAAGGACGCCAGCTTTTCGCCCCCATGACCGTCAGGGAGAACATCCTCCTCGGCGCATTCCCGCAATTCCGCAGAAAACAAGGCGAGGCGGTGAGAGACGACATCGAGCGCATCTACGGGATCTTCCCCCTGCTGAGGGAGCGCGAACACCAGCTGGCCGGCACACTTTCGGGCGGCGAGCAGCAGATGCTCGCCATCGCAAGGGCGCTCATGGCCCGTCCGAGGCTCGTCATGATGGATGAGCCATCGATGGGGCTTGCGCCGCTGGTCATGAAAGACATCTTCTCGATCGTCACGAGGCTTCGCGATGAAGGGAACACGGTCCTGCTCGTCGAGCAGAACGCCAGGGCCGCTCTCGGCATTGCCGATCGCGGGTACGTTCTCGATACCGGCAGGATCATCCTGGAAGGGACAGCCGAAAACCTGCTCTCGAATCGCGATGTGCAGCGCGCCTACCTCGGCAGGGATCTGGACGCGGAAGGCAGGATGTGACGGGATCGGAGGCTGCGATGTACTGGGAGCCCGTGCAGGAACGGATGGACAGGGAAGAGCTCGCACAGCTTCAGCTGGAGAGGCTCGAGTCGACGCTGAACAGGGTGTACCGGAACGTCCCCTTCTACCGGAGGAAGTTCGACGAGCTGGGGATCTCGACGGAGGACTTCGGGTCGCTCGACGACCTCCCTCGGCTGCCGTTCACGACGAAGGAGGACCTTCGGCAGAACTACCCTTACGGGCTGTTCGCGGTGCCGATGCGGGAGGTCGTCCGCATCCACGCCTCCTCGGGAACGACGGGGACGTCGACCGTGGTGGGGTACACGCTCAACGACATCAAGACGTGGAGCAACCTCGTGGCCCGCGTCCTCACCGCCGGGGGCGTGACGAAGGACGACGTCGTCCAGATCTCCTTCGGGTACGGCTTGTTCACCGGGGGGTTCGGCCTCCACTACGGGGCGGAGCGGATCGGTGCGTCGGTCATCCCGGCCTCGAGCGGCAACACCGCCCGCCAGATCAAGATCATGATGGACTTCAAGACGACGGCGCTCGTGGGAACTCCCTCCTACGCGATGCTCGTCGCCGAGACGATTCAGGAGATGGGGATCCCGGTCTCCGCGCTTTCCCTCAAGTACGGGCTTTTCGGAGCGGAGCCGTGGTCGGAGGGGATGCGGCAGGAGATCCAGGACAAGCTCGGGATCGTCGCCACCGACAACTACGGGCTGTCGGAGATCCTCGGGCCGGGCGTCTCGGGAGAGTGCCAGGAGCGCCGCGGGTTGCACATCAACGAAGACCACTTTCTCGTGGAGGTGATCCACCCGGAGACGCTTACACCCGTCGCTGCGGGGCAGGCGGGGGAGCTCGTGATCACGACGCTCACCAAGGAAGCGTTCCCGATGATCCGGTACAGGACGCGGGACCTGACCAGTTTCCTGCCGGGGGACTGCCCCTGCGGCCGCACGGGAAGGCTCATGAGCCGCGTGGCGGGGCGCACCGACGACATGCTGATCATCAAGGGGGTGAACGTCTTCCCCTCCCAGATCGAGTCCGTACTCTTCGAGATCGAGGGGACCGAGCCTCACTACCAGATCGTGATCGACCGCAAGAGGGCGATGGACGAGGTCACCGTCCTGGTGGAGGCCGCCGAGTCGATCTTCTTCGACCAGATGCGGAGGCAAAGCGGGATGGTCGAGACGATCCGGAAGCGGCTGGCGCACGAGCTGGGGATCAGCGTGGACGTGAAGCTCGTGGAGAAGAAGACGCTGCAACGGTTCGAGGGGAAGGCGAAACGCGTCATCGACAACAGGAAACTGTGACGGAAGCAGACCGTCGCGGCTTCTCGAAGGAGCGCGAAGATGGGCCAAGGCACCCTGTACATCGTGGCTACCCCGCTCGGGAATTTGGAGGACATCACGCTTCGCGCGATCCGCGTCCTCAAGGAGGCATCGGTCATCGCCTGCGAGGACACGCGGCGGACGGTGAAGCTGCTCAATCGGTACGAGATCCGCACCCCCATGTTCATCTTCCACGACTACAACAAGCTGCGCGCGGGCGCGGTCCTGATGCGAAGGTTGAAAGAGGGGGAGAGCGTCGCGCTGGTCTCCGACGCCGGGACCCCGGCCATCTCCGACCCCGGATACGAGCTGGTGCGGGAAGCGATCACCGTGGGCATCCCGGTCGAGGTGATCCCGGGGCCGTCGGCGCTGATCTCCGCGCTCGTCGTTTCGGGCCTCCCCACCGACCACTTCGCCTTCGAGGGGTTCCTCCCGAACCGGAAGGAGAAGCGGAAGAAAGCGCTGCAGGCCCTCGCGGACGAGACCCGCACGATGATCTTCTACGAATCCCCTCAGCGTGTCGGAGCATTTCTCGCCGAGGCGGCGGAGATCCTCGGCGACCGCAGGGCATGCCTGGTGCGCGAGTTGACGAAGATCCACGAGGAGATCCTCCGCGGGACGCTCGCGGAACTGGCCGCGGAGATCGCCCGCCGGGGGTCGGTCCTCGGGGAGATCACCCTTGTCGTTGGGGGGGCGCAGAAGACGGTGAAGATGTCGGTGGAAGAGATCGTGCAGGCCGCCCTTTCGGACGCCTCCGGCTCCTCGCGGGACTTCGCCCGGGAAATCTCCGAGCGGACAGGCCTCTCCCGCAAGGAAGTGTACGCGGAAATCCTCCGCCAGCGCGCAAAATAAAAGGGCGGCCCTAAGCCCTCAGGCCGCCCCCACGCCTCGAAGCACGTTCCCCATTTAGTTCTTCTTTGCGCTCACCTGCACCAGCAGCGAGTCGGAAACGTGGGTCACCAGTCCGTGGAATTTCGCCTTCGCCTTCTGAAAGGCGGGGTTGGAGAGGATCTTCTCCAGCGCCGCGAGGCTTTCCAGGTCCACCTGGACCAGCCGCTGCGGCGATGAGCCCCCCAGCATGCTCTTATAGGTCCGCACCGACTTCACGCCCGTGAACTTCAGCCAGATGTCCTTTCCCGCGCCCTTCACGTACCTTTCGTATTCGACCGATTTCCCCGGGATCACGTCGAACCGGTACTCGAAAGTGACCATCGCAGGTCCTCCTTTCAGGATGTCTTGGCGGCTAATGTAGCAGGGACCCGCGCGTCCGTCAATCGACCCGGAGCACGATCTTTCCGAACTGCCGCTTCTCCTCCAGCCGTCGCGCGGCTTCCCTCGCCTGCGACAGGGGAAACACGGCATCGATCACGGGGTGCAGGCGTCCTCCGTGGAACATTCGGAGCATGTCGGCGAACTCGCCGTGCGTTCCCATGGTCGAACCGTGCACGCTCAACTGGTTCCAGAAGATCCTGGCGATATCCTCCTCGGGGTTGGGGCCGGTGGTCGCGCCGCAGGTGAGCAGCCGCCCCCCCTTGGCCAGGGAGGCGATGGATTGCTTCCAGGTCGCCCTCCCTACCGAGTCGAGGACGATGTCCACGCCGCGCTTCTCCGTGAACTTCCGGATCTCGCGAGAGAAGTCAGCTTCGGCAGGGTCGATGCCGAAGTCCGCCCCCAGCGTCTTCGCCCGGGAAAGCTTGTCCGCACTGCCCGACGTGACCCATACGGTCAGGCCCAGCATTTTCGCGATCTGCAGCGCGGCGACCGCTACGCCTCCGCCGATGCCGACGACGAGGATGGACTCGCCGGGCTTCGCACGGGCCTTCGTGACGAGCATCCGCCACGCCGTGAGGAAGGTAAGGGGGAACGCCGCCGCCTCCTCCCACGTGAGTCCCGCGGGTTTCGGATAGGCATTGATCTCCGGGGCGACGACGAGCGAAGCGAACGTCCCCGCGATGTGCTCCCCGAGGAGGTGGAAAGTGACGCACAGCGAGTGCTCGCCCTTGAGGCAGAACTCGCAGGTCCCGCAGTGGATCCCGGGATTCAGCACCACCTCGTCGCCGGGCCTCACGCGGGCGACCCCGGGCCCTACCGCCTCGACGACGCCTGCGCCGTCGGACCCCATCACGTGGGGGAGAGTCACGGGGATGCCGGGGATCCCCCTTAGGACGAAGAGGTCGAGGTGGTTCAACGCCCCGGCGCGAATGCGGACCCGCACCTGCCCCGGGCCGGGTGCCGGATCGGGGAGATCTCCGTACTGGATCTTGTCGGGACCGCCGTGCTCGCGGAAAAAGGCGGCTTTCAAGAGTGTCCCCCTCCGGTTTACTCCTCGATGCCGCTGCTCTTCATCAGTTTCTCCAGGGCGGCCAACTCGATATTGAGGAGTGCGGCGGCTTTCTCCTTGTCCCCCTCGGACAAGGCGAGAGCCTGCTTGAGCATCTGTCGGTCGAGGTCTTTTATGGCTTCGCGGATGTCCAGGGGAGGCTTCGCGGGAGGGGAGTCGTCCATCGGGGGCTTGCGCGTGCGCCCGTACAGGATTTCCGTGGGGAGGTCCGCTGCGTCCACCACGCTTCCCTGCCTCTTCCGGGAGGAGATGAGGTTCACCAGCTCGATGAGCTCCTCGACGTTTCCCGGCCAGGAATGCGCCGTCAGGGCCGACAGTGCGGCCTCGCTGAAGCCCCGGAGCGGCTTCTTCCTCTCCCGGTTCGATTCGAAGAGGTAATGATGGAGGAGCAAAGGGATGTCCTCGGTACGTTCCCGAAGAGGGGGGAGGCGGATGAGCCCCGGATGCAGGGCGTCCCGAAGGGTTCGAAGGAATTTCCCGCTCTCCGACAGATCGCCAACGCAGGAGGTGGAGGAGGCCACCAGGCGCACGTCGCTCTCGATCTCCCGGCTGCCACCCACGGGGGATATGGTTTTCGTCGTCAGGAGCCGGAGGATTTTCTCCTGGATCCGCATCCCCACCCTGTCGATATCGGCGAGGTAGAGGGTTCCCCGGCTGGCGAGTTCGGCCTTTCCGGCGCGGGGCAGCATGGCCCGCTGGTAGGCTCCCGGCGCATATCCGAACAATTCGCTCTCCAGCAGCTCCTCCGGGATGCCGGCGCAGGCCACGGGCACGAAGAGGCCGTCGAAACGCGAGCTCTGGTAGTGGATGATTCTCGCGAGAAATCCCCGTCCCGTCCCGTGCTCCCCCTCGATCAGGACGGGTGTGTCCGTGTCCGCCAGCCGCTGGACGCGGGAAACGGCCTCCTGGACGGTCGGGCTGGTGCCGACGACGGCCCCGATCTGGTGCTGGCCGCGCGCTTCGGCTTTGAGGAAGAGGTTCTCGCGCTTCAGCTGGCGCCGGTCGTATGCCTTGTCGACCAGGTGGCGCACCTCCTCCGCCCGGAACGGTTTCATGAGGAAGTGGAACGCGCCCGCTCGCATCGCCTCGATCGCGCTGTCGACGGTGCCGTAGGCCGTCATCAGAACGACTTCGGCGTCGGACTGGATCTTCTTCGCGGTCCGGAGGACCTCGATCCCGTCGGCGTCCGGCATCCTGAGATCGGTGAGGATGACGTCGTACCGCTCCCGCTCGATCTTCTCGATCCCCTCCGTGCCGGAGGACGCCTGGTGCACGTCCCATCCGCCGGGTTGGAAGAGTTCCTTGAGGAAGTTCAGGATCTGCGGTTCGTCGTCGATGACGAGGATCCTTTTGGGCGGAGTCGCTTTCATGACTTATTTTTTTCGCACTGCCCACAGAATGGCTGCTCCCCCTACCACGAGGATGAGAACGAGGGAGGCCACCTCCAGGTCCCTGTACCGGGAACGGCTCATCTTTTCGGCTTTGGAGCGCTCCTCATAGGTAGCCGCTCCGCGGTGGGTGTTGTCCGGCGCCCCCTGGAGCATCGGGGGGGCCCATAGAGCGATGCACAACAGAAGGGCGAGAAACGCGCTTCTCATTGGGGTCATTTATACCACGAAACGAAGCTTCGCTGTGCAAGAGGCGCACCGGTTTCCCACGAGGCCGATCGGGGAGGTCCGGTAGCCCAGACGGCGGACGACGGTCGCGCCGCAACGGGGGCACCGCGTATCCTCGCTTCCGGCCAGGTGGTAATTTCCCACGTAAACGTAGGAAAGCTTCTCCCGGCCGATCCGGTGTGCCGTCTCGAGCCGGGAGGGGGGTGTCGGCGGCGCGGTGAACCGGTGCTGGGGGAAATAGCGGGAAAAGTGAAGCGGGATCTCCGGGTCCGTGCCGGCAACGAAGTCGACCACCTTCCGGATCGCGTCGTCCGAATCGTTCTCCCCCGTGACCAGCAGGGCCGTGATCTCGACGTGGACGCTTCGCGAGGCCGTCCGGATCGTGTCGAGAACGGGCGCCAGGTTTCCCGCACATACCTTCCGGTAAAAATCGGGGTCCATCGACTTGAGATCGATGTTCATCGCGTCCACCAGCGGGAGAAGCTCCCCCAGCGGCTCCGGGGAAACGTGGCCGTTCGTCACCAGCACGTTGGCCATGCCGGCCTTACGGAATTCCCGGGCGCAGTCCATCACGAATTCGAACCAGATCAGCGGTTCGTTGTAAGTATAGGCGATCCCGACGGACCCCGATTCCCTGGCGGCGCGGACGAGCTCCGGGATCCCGGCCGGCGAAAGCGATGCCTGCCCCAGGACGAGGTGCCAGTTCTGGCAGAACCCGCAGCGGAAGTTGCAGCCGATGGACCCCACGGAAAGGATCTCCGTCCCCGGGTGGAAGTGGAAGAGGGGCTTCTTCTCGATCGGATCCAGTTGAACCGCCGACACCCTGCCGTAAGTGAGGGCGAATAGCGTTCCCTCCCGGTTTTCCCGTATTTGGCAGATCCCCCGCTTGCCGTCGGCGATCAGGCACCCGTGGGGGCACAGCTCGCAACGGACGGCTTCCCCCTCGGGATGCCAATAGTCCGCGACTCTGGGTTCAGCGGCGGACGAGGAACCCATTCCAGACCTCCGACGGGGGCCGCCATTCGATATCGGTCTCCTCCACGTATGCCCCCGGCGGCCCTTCGCGCATGAAGGCGACGACCTTCTCCACGGCGCCCCGGTCCCCTTGCAGCACCGCTTCCACCCGGCCGTCGGGGAGATTCCGGACGAACCCGCGGACCCCGTAACGAACGGCCACGTCCCGCGTCGACGCGCGGAAGAAGACCCCCTGGACCCTTCCCGAGACGACCACGCGGGCCTCCGAAGTCTCCTTCATCTACCGCTCCTTCTCCCCGGCCATTCCCAGAAACTCCTCCTCGGTGATCACCCGTATGCCCATCTTCGGGGCCTTGGCGAGCTTGGACCCCGGATCGGTGCCCGCCACCAGGAAATCGACCTTGAGGCTTAAGCCCCCGGCGACCGTACCGCCCGCCTTCCGGACCATCTCCTGCGCTTTCGCTCTGGGGATGCCCAGCGCTCCCGTGAAAAGAACCGTTTTGCCGGCAAGCTTCCCTTCACGGGGCGGCTCGGGCCGAATCTTTATTTTCGCCCTCTCGAGGAGATGTTCGACGATGCGCCCGCCTTCCGTCGAGGAAAAGAATGCCGAAATGCTCTGCGCCACCTCCGGCCCGATCTCGTGCACCTCGGAAAGCTCCTCGACCGTCGCCTCGCGGATCGCGTCCAGCGACCCGAAGTGCCGTGCCAGCACCTCGGAGAGATGCTCTCCCACGTGCGGGATCCCGAGGCCGTAAAGAAAACGGGAGAGGGTCGGCGTCCGGCTCTTTTTGACGGCGCGAACGAGGTTGCCCGCGGATTTCTCCCCGAGGCGCTCCATGCCGGCAAGCGTCCGGGCGTCCAGTTCGTACAGGTCGGCCGGCTCGGTGACCAGTCCCTCGTCCACCAGCATCGAGATGATCTTCCCTCCCATCCCCTCGATGTCCATCGCGTTCTTGGAAACGAAGTGGCGCAACGCCTCCTTGCGCTTTCCCACGCATCCCTGTCCGGTACAGCGGTGCGCGGCCTCCCCGGGGACCCGTTCAACGGGAGAAGAGCAGATCGGGCAGCGGTCGGGCATGCGGAACGGCTCCGCGCGCTCCGCTTCCTTCCGCTTGGCCGAGAGGGATTCCACGATTTCGGGAATGACGTCCCCGGCGCGCTGGACAACAACCCGGTCCCCGGTGCGGATGTCCTTCTCGTCGATGAAGTCCTGGTTGTGGAGGGTGGCCCTGCGGACCGTCACCCCCCGGACGACGACGGGCGCGAGGTTCGCGACGGGGGTCAGCGTGCCCGTGCGGCCGACGCTGACCACGATGGCCTCGACCGTCGTCTCGGCGCGGTCCGGGGAAAACTTCGCGGCGATCGCCCAACGGGGGGACCGCGAAATCTCGCCGAGCTCCCGCTGGAGCTCGACCGCGTCGACCTTGACGACGATCCCGTCGATCTCGTAGGGAAGGGCGTCTTTCCTGCCTTCCACCTCCCGGTAAAACGTAAGGACCTCGTCGATGTTGCGGCATGCCCGGCTGTACTCCGTGTTGACCGGGAAGCCCCATCCCTTGAGGCTCTCGAGCTCCTCCCAGTGGCGCGTGAAGAAAGATTCCCCGGGTTTCGACAGGTCCTGCCCCGTGCCGTAGACCCAAAGACGGAGCCGGCGGCTCGCGGTGACCCGTGGATCGAGCTGTCGGACGGAGCCGGCGGCCGCGTTGCGCGGATTGGCGAAGACGGACTCTCCCAGGCGCTCCCGCCCCCGGTTCAGATCCCGGAATTCGGCCTTCGTCATGTAGACCTCGCCGCGCACCGAGAGGTGCGCGGGCGGAGCCGGTGCGTTTCCGCCGCGTTCGCGATGCGCCCCCTTCCCGGGGAGGGACAGCGGGATCTCCGGGAGGGTCCTCAGGTTGGCGGTGACGTCCTCCCCGCGGACCCCGTCGCCCCGCGTCGCCCCGCGGGCGTAGGTGCCGTTTTCGAAGATGAGTTCGACGGCGAGTCCGTCGATTTTAACCTCGGCCACATATCCTTGGGCGTCGAGGATCGCTTCCAGGCCGTGTCCCAACCCCCGCAGGAACCGACGGGTACGGGCGTCGAACTCGACCATCTCTTCTTCGCTGAAGGCGTTCTGGAGGGAGAGCATCGGGTTCTCCCGCACGACCGTGCCGAACGCCTCGACGGGCTCGGCCCCCACACGCAGGGTGGGGGAATCGGGGTCGAAGAACCCCGGATGGACGCGCTCAAGTTCCTGGAGCTCGCGAAACAGGGCGTCGTATTCCGCGTCGGAGATTTCCGGGGCATCCTCCCGGTAGTAGCGGTCGTTGTGGTAGCGGATGAGCCGCCGGAGCTCCTCGATGCGGGACTTCGGGGACGGGCGAGGCACGATATCCTAAGTTTCCTCCAGCGCGGCGATCCCCGGCAGCCGCTTCCCCTCGAGCAGTTCGAGGAATGCCCCCCCGCCGGTGGAGACGTAGGACATCCGCGAGAAGAGCCCCGCCTTGTGGAGGGCCGTGTCGGTGTCCCCTCCCCCGACGATGGTGATCGCGTCGCTCTCCGCGAGCGCCCGCATCATCGAGTAGGTCCCGTTGGCGAACGGCGCCATCTCGAACGCGCCCAGGGGCCCGTTCCATACGATCGTCTTTGCCCCCTGCAGGGCCTCCCTGAAGAGGAGGGAGGTCGCCGGCCCCACGTCCGCCGCCGTCCAGCCCGCGGGGATCTCCGGCACGGGGACGGCTTTCGTTGCGGCGGACGCCTCGAACCGGTCGGCCACCACGACGTCCACCGGGAGGTACAGCTTGACCTTGCGGCCCGCGGCGTTGGCGAGCACCTGCCTCGCCGTGTCCACCATCTCGGCCTCATAGAGGGATGTTCCCACCTCGTACCCCTGCGCCGCAAAGAACGTGTTGGCCATCGCCCCGCCGATGAGGATCTTGTCCACCTTGCCCAGCACGTTGTTGATCGCCTCGATCTTCCCCGAGATCTTGGCCCCCCCGAAGACCGCGACGAGCGGCCGCGCGGGATCGACGAGCGCCTTCTCGAAATAGGCGATCTCGTTCTTCATCAGCAGCCCCGCGGCCTTCTCCTTCACGAACCGGGTGATCGCGACGTTGGAGGAGTGGCCCCGGTGCGCGGTGGCGAAGGCGTCGTTGACGTAGACGTCGCACAGGGCGGCGAGTTTTTTGCCGAAGGCCTCGTCGTTCTTCTCCTCCTCGGCATGGAATCGGACGTTCTCCAGCAGGACGACATCCCCCGGGCGCATCGCCGCAACCGCCTTCTCCGCGATCTCGCCGACGCAGTCGGGGACGAAGGGGACCTCCTTGCCCAGGAGCGCGGAGAGCCGCTTCGCGGCGGGAGCGAGGCTCATCTCCGGCACCTTCTTTCCCTTCGGGCGGCCCAGGTGGGAGAGCAGGATCGTCTTCCCGCCGTGCGTCACGGCGTGCCGGACGGTGGGGATCGCCGCCTGGATCCTCGTGTCGTCGGTAATGTTCCCCGCCTTGTCCAGCGGCACGTTGAAATCGACGCGGATCAGCACCCGCTTCCCGGAAAGATCCAGCTGGTCGATGGTGCGGTTCTTCATCGCTTTTCCCTCCGCGGAGGAATTTCTTGGTGAAGTGTACCAAAATCCGGTGCGGGATTCACGCGCCCGCTGGGGTGCCGGCTTAGAAACCCGCCTTGGAAGATGATAGAATTCAAAAATTATGGGTTTCCTACCCCATGGGCTGTCGCGGTGGGTCATTGCCCGGGGCATCCCGGTCCTCTTCGGAAGCGTTGTTTTTTTTCTTGCCCTTCTCCCCGCCTCCGCCCTCGTTGCACCCCTCCAGTCCGCCGCACCGCAGGAACCGATCCGGATCGGCGTGTCGTCGATGATCACGCCGGTCGACACGGTCAAATATTACCAGGACATCATCGAATACATCGGCAGCCAGATCGGACAACCCGTCCAGATGGTCCACCGGAGGACCTATGACGAGATGGACGGACTCCTCGAGCGGGGCGAGGTGAAAATCGCGTTTATCTGTTCCGCTCCCTATGTGAAGGATCGCGAGAAGTTCGGTGTTGAACTCCTTGCAGCACCGAGCGTGGACGGAAATCCAAAATATCACTCCTACATCATCGTTCATAACGACAGTCTCCTGAAGGCCTTTCCGGAGCTGAAGGGAAAGACGTTCGCTTTTATGGACCCGAAATCCAACAGCGGCAAGATCTATCCCACCTATCTGCTGAAGACGATGGGAACCGATCCGGAAAGGTTTTTCGGGAGGTTTCTCTACAGTTACAGTCACAATAAATCGGTTGAGATGGTCGCAAAGAAAATCGTGGACGGAGCGGCAGTGGATAGCATCGTGTACGAGTATATGCGGAAGACCGGCTCTCCCTACGCCAGGCAGACAAAGATCATCAAACGTTCTCCTCCCTACGGGACCCCTCCGGTGGTTGCGGTCCGGGATCTCGATCCCGTGCTCAAAAGGGAGGTGAAAGCCGCTTTTCTGAACATGCGGAAGACACCAAGGGGAAAAGCGATTCTCGATGCCATGATGATCGACGGATTTGTCGAGGTCCCCGACAGGGACTATGACGGAATACGGACAATGGACCGGGCCATCGCCGGTAGTTCGACGGTTGCGAAGAAAGCCAGGAAAGACCAAACCGTGCGCGTCGGCGTAATCCCCCGGGACAATCCCAGGATCCTGTACGAGAAGTATCAGCCTCTTCTCGATTACCTTTCGATGAAGACGCCTTACTCCTATGAACTCGTGCTGAAGAAGAACTATGAGGAGACGGTGAACGCCCTGGCGAGCGGGGAGACGGATGTCGCTCTTCTGGGACCGTTGACCTACCTCGAGGCCCGCGCGAGATTTGGCGCCATCTGCATCCTGAAACCCAGGGGCGCTGACGGTAACGCGACATTCAGGAGCGTGATCGTCAAGAAGAAGAGCGATCCGCAGATAAGTCCTGCTGGCCTCAAGGGGAAGAGCATCGCCTTTGCCTCGTCCAAATCGACGTCCGGGAACCTTGTCCCCCGCTATCTCCTTGCAAACTCCGGGATCCATCTGAACGACCTGAAGGGATATGCCAATTTCGATTATCACGATTCCGTGGTGAAGGCGGTTCTCAAAGGACAGTACGACGCGGGGGCCGTGCGAGACTCGGTGGCAAGGAAATATTCGAAGCTCGGCATAGAGACGATTGCCGAGTCCGAGGCCATTCCCATGGGACCCCTCGTTGTTGCGCCGGGAATCCCCCTTTCGGTCGTGGAAAGCATAAAGAGAGCGCTTCTCGAGTTGAACCCTTCGGATGACAACGGACAAAAGATATTGAGGCGCCTGGATGAAGACTTCAGGAACGGGTTTACCGAGGCATCGGACAAGGACTACGAAAACATCCGTTCGCAGATCAATGCCGTCCCGCAGACCTGCGGCAGGGGATGCCATCCGAAGATACGACGATGACCCGGCTGATCGATTATTTTTCGAGGAAGGGCCTCCAGTTTCAATTCATCCTCGTCACGACGTGCGCGATTATCGTGATGATGAGCGTTCTCGGCTATCTGGCCGTCGAAAGGGAAAAGAGCATTTTGTATGCGGAGGTGGAAAAACAGGGCCGTCTCCTCGGCGAGACGCTTGCGATACCGATCATCAATGACCTGATCTACGAAAAACTCGGGCTCGTGGAAGAAGGCGGACTTCTTGATAATTATCTTATGGAGATCTTCAACCGGCAGGACGCGGACCTGCTGTATGTGGCGATTCTGGATGAAGAGGGCAGGGTGATTTCCCACAACGATATCACCGAATACGGGAAACGATATGCGGATCGGCTGACGAAAAAGATCCTCGCCGAGGAACGGACCACCGTACAGCGTTTTTCAAGTGCCGGACACAATGCCCTGGACTTCGGCGTTCCTCTCTCGATCGGAAAGAAAAGGTGGGGGACCTTGAAATTCGGGATATCCCTCGAGAAGGTCGAGCGTGAAATCCTCGTCACCGTGAAAAGGATCGTGGTTTTGACGATCGTACTTCTCTTTGCGGGCTTCGCGATCATCGTGCTCCTGAGCAGGAGGTTCATCAGCCCCATCACCCAGCTCGCCAATGCGATGGAGCGGGCGCACGGGGATACCCTCGACCTGAAGGTCGATGTCAAGGGGCACGACGAGCTCGCGGTCCTTGGCGAGCGGTTCAACAGCATGATAGAGAGGATCCGGCAGGCGAACGAAGAGCTGAAGAAGACTCATGAAAAAATGGTCCAGTCGGAGAAGCTCGCCTCCATGGGCGTTCTGACCGCGGGGGTTGCCCACGAGATCAACAATCCCCTGGGCGGCATCTTCAATTGCCTCCAGATCCTGAAACAGAACAGCGAAGATCCCAAACTGAGGGAGAAATACCTCGATCTCGTCAGGGAGGGAATGGACCGGATCGAGTTGACGGTGAGCAAGCTCCTCTGGATGTCCCGGAAGACGGAGGGTGCTCCCGTTGAAGTTACCATAAGAAATGCCGTCGAGAGCGCGTACTCCTTCCTGAAGTACAAGATCCGGGACGGCGGGCTCATCTTCAGAAACGAAGTTCCCGAAGACCTGCGCTTCCTCTTCGATGTGCACGATCTTCAGCAGCTTCTTCTCAACCTCTTCATCAATGCGGTCCACGCCATGGAATCGGAAGGGGTACTGACGGTGAGGGCCGCCAGGCAGGACTCGACCGTCGCCATCGAGGTCATCGACACCGGGTGCGGCATCCCCCCGGAGAATATCGGCAGGGTCTTCGACCCGTTCTTCACGACCAAGCCCACCGGGGAAGGGACCGGCCTCGGCCTCTGGTTGACCTATGAAATCGTCCGGAATTACGATGGCGAGATCGCCGTCGAGAGCGAAACAGGAAAGGGCAGCCGATTCATCATGCGTTTCTCCGCAGGTCGGCCGGCATGAAAGAAACCGTCCTTCTCATAGAGGATGAGAAGATCATGCGCGTAACCCTTGAAGACGCGCTGAGAGCGGCGGGATACGAGGTCCTGTCTTTCTCCACGGGCACGGCCGGCCTGAATGCCATCAACAACGCATCGTGCGATGTCGTGATCACCGACGTGAGGCTTCCCGACATGGACGGTTTCGACATCGTCAGGGAAATCACGAGACAGGGGAACGTGCAGGTTATCGTGATGACCGCATACGGAACCATAAAGGACGCCGTGGAGGCGATGAAGCTCGGAGCCTTCGATTACATCACCAAGCCTTTTACCCTCGATGCATTCCTTCTGCTCATCGAAAGGGCGCTCGAACTGAAGAGACTGAAGGAAGAAAACATCAGGCTCCGGAAAGACCTCAATACCTACTACCGGGCACCCAACATCATCGGCGAGAGCGATGGGATGAAAAGGGTTTTCTCCCTTATCGAAAAAGTCTCCGATTCCCCTTCGACCGTTCTGATCCTTGGCGAAAGCGGGACAGGCAAGGAGATCGTCGCCACGTCCATACACTATCGGAGCGGGAGAAAGAACAAGCCTCTGATCAAGGTCAACTGTTCGACGCTTCCCGAAGGGCTTATCGAGAGCGAGCTGTTCGGCCATGAAAGGGGAGCGTTCACGGGGGCGATAAAAAGAAGACCCGGCAGGTTCGAGCTTGCCGACGGCGGCACCATTTTTCTCGACGAGGTCGGGGATCTCCCCCCGTCGACCCAGGCCAAGATCCTCAGGGTCATGCAGGAGAGGCAATTCGAAAGGATCGGCGGAACGGAAACATTGACCGTCGACGTGCGGGTGATCGCCGCAACCAACAGGAACCTCGAAGAAGAGGTCAAGGCCGGACGCTTCCGGGAAGACCTGTATTACAGGCTGAATGTCATACCGATCGTCCTACCCCCGCTGAGAGAGCGAAAGGAGGATCTTCCAAGTCTGATCGAATTTTTCATGGACAGATACAGAAAAAGTTTTTCAAAGAATGTCAAGCTCTCGAAAGAGGCGGCCGACATGCTTCTGAATTATGATTATCCCGGCAATGTCAGGGAACTTGAAAACACGATCGAGCGGTGTGTAACTCTGGCGACGACGGAGAGGATCGGTAAAGATGACATGCCTCCGGCGGTCATGATGGGACAGCAGGCGCCGAGGAACCTTCTGCTTTCGCATGTCGCCGCCGACGCGGAGAGGAACCATATAATCAGCGTGCTGAGAGCGACGCAAGGCGGCAAGACGAAAGCCGCCGAAATCCTGGGCATCAGCAGAAAAACCCTCTGGGAAAAGATAAACGCCTACGGAATCAATAAATGACGCAATCACCGTATTCAAGATGTTACGATAATGCAACAAGGTATCCTGCTGAAGAAACAATGGATATAGAGTATAGAATCAACCACTTGGTATCACCTTCCCTGAACGACGTTTCCTCCGAGTAACGTTTGGCGATGTTCGATCCTATAAAAAACGGTGGGTTATCGATGGCATGGGAATTGATTGTAGTAACCTGGTTTTATACCGCGTTTCCGTTACTGCTTGTTTGATGCCGATAAAACGGATTCCAAATCTTGACCCTGGAGGTGGAGGATGAAAATCAGCCGAAGAGATTTTCTGAAGGTCACGGCGGCGACAGGCGCCATGGCGGCGGTGGGCATGCCTGCGCTTAATGCCTTTGCAGCGGGTGCAAAGCCGAAGCTGCTCGGCGAGTACCCGGGAGCGTGGTTGCCCTCCACGTGCCAGGGCTGCACCGCCTGGTGTCCGGTGGAGTTTTTCGTACAGGAGGAGCGGGTCGTCAAGGTGCGGGGCAACCGGTATTCCAAGGCCAACGGAGGCTTTGTCTGTCCCCGCGGTCACATGATGACCCAGCAGATGTACGACCCCGACCGGGTCAAGGTGCCCATGAAGCGGACCAACCCGCAGAAAGGGCGCGGCATCGACCCGAAGTTCGTCCCCGTCACCTGGGACGAGGCGCTGGACACCCTCGCCGACAAGATGATGGAACTGCGCAAGGCGAACGAGCCGGAGAAGTTGATGTACATGCGGGGCCGCTACTCTCCCACCTCCACCGACCTGCTTTACGGAACCGTTCCCAAGATCTTCGGCACCCCCAACTACTTCTCCCACAGCGCCATCTGCGCCGAGGCCGAGAAGATGGGCTCCGGCTACACACAGGGTTTTTTCGGCTACCGCGACTACGACCTGGCCAAGACGAAGTGCCTGGTGGTCTGGGGGTGCGACCCCTTGAGTTCCAACCGCCAAGTGCCAAACACCATCGGCAAGTTCGGCCAGATCCTGGACCGCGGCACCGTCATCGCGGTCGACCCCCGTCTCTCCGCCTCGGCCGCCAAGGCCAACGAGTGGCTGCCGATCAAACCGGGGGAAGACGGCGCCCTCGCCGCCGCCCTCGCACACGTCATCATGACGGAAGGGATGTGGAGCAAGGAGTTCGTCGGCGACTTCAAGGACGGCAAGAACCTCTTCAAGGCCGGCGCTGCGGTCGACGAGGCCGCCTTTGTCGAGAAACAGACCCATGGTGTGGTGAGGTGGTGGAATCTGGAGCTGAAGGACAAGACCCCTGCCTGGGCCGCCAAGAAAACCCTGATCCCGGAGGATCAGACCGTCCGCGTGGCCCGCGCCATGGGAAAGGCCGGATCCGCCACAGCCGTCTGGATGGGCCCCGGCGTGGCGATGACGCCCCGCGGCACCTACGCCGCCATGGCGGTATACGCTCTGAACGGCATCCTGGGCTCCATCGAGACCGAGGGAGGCGTCTTCCAGAGCTCCGGCTCTCCGACCGAGAAGTTCCCTTCCGCGGATAAATTTGTCGACGAGCTTGCCCAGAAGTCCGGCAAGGGGAAGAAGCTGGACGGCCGCGGCGCCAAGGACATGCCGGCCATGATGAGCGGGAAGCCCGGCAGCGGCGTAGTCACCAACAACGTGGCCAACGGTATGTTAAAGAATCCGGACGCCATCAAGGTCTTCATCAGTTCCTGGAGCAATTTCAACTTCTCCTGCACCGGGGCTGACCGCTGGGACAAAGCCATGGCCAAGGTTCCCTTCTTCGTTCACATGGTCACCAACGCCTCGGAGATGACCCAGTTCGCCGACATCGTGCTGCCGGCGACCTTTGCTCCCACCGAGAAGCTCTCGATCATCACCAACATGGCCAACCTGCACGGCCACGTATCGATCCAGCAGCCGGTGGGCAAGACTCTCTGGCAGGTGAAGGCCGAGGAGACCGAGGTGATGTGGCTTTTGGCCGAAAAGCTGAAGGCCAAAGGCTTTGCCAACCTGTACGACTACTATGCCTCGTTCGAGGATCCGGAAACAAAGAAAAAGCCCGCCAATGCCGGGGAGTTCGCCGAGATCGCGGCGAAGATCTCCTCGCAACAGGTCTGGA
>MGQW01000020.1:0-1583 GCA_001798885.1 Deltaproteobacteria bacterium RBG_16_64_85 | reverse complement strand
TGGAACGGGAAGGAGAAGATGAAGGGCGACCAGATCGCTGGCTGGGCCGAATTCCGCAAGCGGGGGATCTACAACACCGAGACCTACGCCTACAGGAAGAACTGGGGCAAGGACAACCCCGTGACCGGCAAGTTCGAGGGGAAGTTCAGGACCGAGACCAAGAAGTTCGAATTCTACAGCGAGACGATGAAAAAGGCCTTCGAGGAGCACGCCAAGAAGCACAATACCACCGTGGACGACGTCCTGCAGGTCAGCGGCTACGAGGCCCGCGGCGAGCTGGCCTTCGTCCCCCATTACGAGTCACCGAAACGCTGGGGGAGCGAGAAGGAGTATCCCTTCACCTTCATCGACTACAAGTCCCGCCTCAACCGGGAGGGACGCAGCCAAAACACCGTCTGGTACCACGAGTTCAAGGGGGTCGACGTCGGCGACAGGAGCTGGGACGACGTCGCCAAGATCAACCCGGAGGACGCATCCAGGCTGGGGATCCGGGACGGCGACAAGATCCGTCTTACCTCGACTTCAGGATCCATCCTTGCCACGGCCAGGCTGTGGCAAGGCGTCCGCCCCGGGACCGTGGCCAAGTGCTACGGCCAGGGGCACTGGGCCTACGGCCGCGTGGCCGCCAGGGATTACGCGAAATTCCAGGCCCGCGGCGGCAACAACAACGAAATCCTGCCGGACGATTATGACCGGCTGAGCGGCTCAACCGCCCGCAACGGCGGCTTCACCGGCGTAAAGATCGAGAAGGCCTAAAGGAGGGATGATAAATGACACGGTATGGGATGGTAATAGACCTTCAAAAGTGCGTCGGCTGCGGTGCGTGCGCGATTTCCTGCAAGACCGAGAACAACACGCAGAACAGGCAGGACGGCCAGTCCTTCAACTGGGCGGACTTCCTGTATGAAGAGTCCGGTACGTTTCCGAACGCGGCGCATACTACCCGCCCGGTGCTCTGCAACCACTGCACGGATGCGCCTTGCGTCGGTGCGTGCCCTGTGACCCCGACGGCGATATTCAAAACGCCCGATGGAATCACCATGATCAACCACGAACGCTGCATCGGAGACCGTGCATGCCAGCGGGCCTGTCCCTACAGCAAGGAGACGGTGAAAACCGGCGAGTGGAGCGTCCTCAGCTTCAACGAGTTCAAGAAGGACACAAATGCCTTTTTCCGCGACCGCTCCGAGCTCATCGCGGCCGGAACGGCCTCCGGGGCCGAGGTCGCCAGGCAGGCCAATTCGATCCCTCCCCATCGCAACCGGTACGGCCATCCCGATTACAGCGATGTCCGGCGTGCGGGAGTCGTGGAAAAATGCATCTTCTGCGACCATCGGTTGAAGAAGGGCGAGATGCCCTACTGCGTGGTTTCCTGTCCTTCGGGAGCAAGGATCTTCGGCGACATCCGGGATCCCAACAGCGAACCCGCAAAGCTCCTGAAGGAGCACAAGGCCACGGTGCTGAAACCCGATGAAGGCACCAGTCCGAATGTTTACTACATCCGGAGCTTCAAGGCCAAGGCGTAGGCACGCGTCTTCCGGGGTCAGGCAGGGCGAATCATGGCCGGCAAGGATTTCATCGAC
>MGQW01000019.1 GCA_001798885.1 Deltaproteobacteria bacterium RBG_16_64_85 | reverse complement strand
CGGGAGCCGCAAAGGGCATGTTCCTCTCCGTCCTGCTGGTGTTTTTCCTTGCCCTCCTGCTGCCGCGCGATGCATCGCTTCTGAAAGGGTCGAAGTTCTCCCCGCGCCTAATGGTTGCGGCCCGCTGGATGGAAGGTGCCTTTCCCGAACGAATCCGCGAGTCGTTCCGCGAGAAGATGCGCGCCGCGGAGCTACACCCGGGGGGGGAGAAGAGCGGCGGGAGCGAGGGGGAGGTCGTCCCCGGTTCTCAGCCGAAAAAACGGTCCAGAAAATAGCTCCTCAGGCAAAGCGCCAGGTTCGCGCCGATGTCGCGCTTGGAGTTCGTGAGGAAGAGGCGGCCGTTCCATTCGAACGTCTCTTTCTCCACGCGTGTCATCTCTGCGTCCTTCACCCCTCCTTCCCGGAGCGCCTCCGACAGCAGGGGAACCAGTTTGTCCTTCATCCGGAGGTGCGTGTCCACGAGCAGGATCGCGATGTCCGGCGAAAGCTTCCGGACGCGCTGGACAAACGCGCGCATCTCCTTTTGCTCGATGTGCTTGGGTGGGGACGTCTTCGTCTCGAGGTAGAGGAGTTTTCCCGAGAGGAGCGCCAGGATGTCAAAGTCTCCTCCGCAGGAAAGACCGGGGATCGTCACCCCCCACAGCACGTCGGCGTGGAACTGCCGGTGAAGGATCTCCGCCACGAACCATTCGAAGGTGTCGCCGAAGTCGGTCACCGCCTCGGCCAGGAGCCGGATGGTTCCGGCGGGGCCCTGCCGGATGAGGGCCAGCCGCTCCACCTGGCCGGCCATCTCCTCGACGGATTCGGGAGAGAAAAAGGGGCCGAGCCGCTCGGGCAGGTAGCGGTTCCGCAGCGCCAGAAGGTCGCGCAGGAAGAGGCGGAAAGCGTACGAGTGGAGAAGGCGGTAGAAATCCCCCCGTTTTTTTGCGGACGAAAGGTAGGGGAGGAAGGTCCGCTCCTCGACGCAACATTCGGTGATCGAGAGGCCCCGCTGCGAAAGAGCGCACGCTACAGGGGTGGGATCGGTGCCGCAGGCCCCCCCTTTCCCCCTCACGACACTAGCCGCGCCGGATGGCCTTCTGCGAGGTCTTGATGGCGCAGAGGTCCGCGCACATCGTGCAGACCGCCTCGTCGACCGTCGGCAGGCTCCCGCCCCGCATCGCCCGGGCGGTTTCCGGGTCGATGGACAGCTCGATCTGAGCCTTCCAGTCGAGTTTGCGCCGGGCGTCCGCCATCCGGTTGTCCCGGTCGATCGCCCCCGGAATCCCCCTGGCGATGTCGGCGGCGTGCGCGGCGATGCGCGAAGCGATCACGCCGGTCTTGACGTCCTCGACCGTCGGGAGGCGCAGGTGCTCGGAAGGGGTGACGTAGCACAGGAAGTCCGCACCGCTCCAGGCGGCGATCGCCCCTCCGATGGCCGAGGTGATGTGGTCGTACCCCGGCGCGATATCGGTCACCAGCGGACCCAGCACATAGAAGGGCGCCCCGTGGCAGAGGCGCTTCTGCATTTGTACGTTGGCGGCGATCTGGTGAAGCGGCACGTGGCCCGGACCCTCGATCATCACCTGCACGTCCCGCTCCCAGGCGCGCTCCGTCAGCTCTCCGAGCGTCATCAGCTCGTGCACCTGCGCGCGGTCGGTGGCGTCGGCCAGGCATCCGGGGCGCAGCCCGTCCCCGAGGGAGAGGGTGATGTCGTATTCCCTGCAGATCTCGAGCAGGCGGTCGTACTGCTCGAAGAACGGGTTCTCGCGGCCGTTGTGCTCCATCCATTCGGCCAGCAGCGATCCGCCGCGGCTCACGATGTCCAGCCGGCGGCCTTCCCGGACGAGCCGCGCCAGCGCCTCCCGCGTGACGCCGCAGTGGACGGTCATGAAATCGACGCCGTCCTCGGCCTGCTTGAGGATCCCGTCGAAGAAGTCGTCGGCGGAGAGCTCGACCCAGGATTTCCTGCGGGAAGCGGCCTCCACCGCGGCCTGGTAGATGGGGACGGTCCCCACTGGGACGGGGCATTCGGCGAGGATGGCCCGCCGGATCTTATCGATGGGTCCCCCTGTGGAGAGGTCCATCACGGCGTCGGCGCCCGCCGCGACGGCGACCCGGGTCTTTTCGAGCTCGACATCGATGTCCGTGCGGTCGCGGGAGGTCCCAACGTTGGCGTTGATCTTGACGCGCAGCCCCTCGCCGATGGCGACGGGACGGATTTCGCGGCGCTTGCGGTTTCTGGGGACCACGGCTCGCCCTCCGGCGACCAGTTCCCGGAGTTTCTCCGGAGAGACTCCTTCCTCCGCGGCCGCCTTCGCGATTTCCTCCGGGAGCTTCCCCGTTCTCGCGCGATGCAATAACGTCATGGCGCACCTTCCCTTTCTGCTTTTACGCGGCCCGGGCCTGGCGCAAAGTACTCCGTGAGGGCGGCCGCCGCCGCGCGCGGGTCCGCCGCCGCGACGATCCCCGAAATCAGCGCGATCCCGAAACTTCCCGCCCGCATGACCTCCTCCAGGTTCCCCGGCCCGACTCCCCCGAGGGCGAAGACCGGGATGCCTGCCGTCCGGCACGCCGAGGCGAGCGCGGGAATCCCCACCGGCGGGCCGAAAGGACGCTTGGAAGGCGTGGGATAGACCGGCCCGAACGTGACGAAATCGGCTCCCCCCATCTCGGCTTCCCGCAGTTCCTCCGCGTTGTGCGCGGAGCACCCGATGACGGCCTGCGGGCCGAGGAAGCGTCTGGCCTCGCGCGGCGGGATGGAGAGAACCCCCAGATGGACGCCGTCCGCGCCGACACCCATGGCCACGTCCGCGCGGTCGTTGATCAGAAGCCTTGCTCCGTATCCCTCCGTAAGCTTGCGCATCCGCTCCGCCAGGCGAAACAGCTCCCTCCCCGAAAGATCCTTTTCCCGCAGCTGGACGGCGCGGACGCCGCCGTCCAGGGCCCTTTCCACGGTTTCCAGGATCTCCCCTCCGGGGCAAAGCTTCCGGTCGGTGAGGAGGTAGACCCGGAAGTCGATCTTCATCCGCCTCCCTTTCAGAAAAAGGTTCCGTCGATCGGGGAGGAGGCCGTGGCGTAGAGCTTCCTCGGGATCCGGCCCGCCAGGAACGCCTTGCGTCCTGCCGAAACCGCCTCCCGCATTGCCTCGGCCATCCCCACGGGGTCCTTCGCCCCCGCGATTCCCGTGTTCATCAGGACCCCGTCGCACCCGAGTTCCATCGCCACGGCCGCGTCGGAGGCGGTCCCCACGCCCGCGTCGACGATCACCGGCACCTTCACGGTCTCGAGGATGATCCGGATGTTGTACGGGTTCCGGATTCCCAGCCCGGAGCCGATGGGGGCAGCCAGCGGCATGACCGCTGCGCAGCCCGCGTCCTCGAGCTTCTTCGCCATGACGGGGTCGTCGTTGGTGTAGGGGAGAATGATGAACCCTTCCTTGACAAGCGTCCGGGCCGCAGCAAGCAGCCCTTCCGTGTCGGGGAAGAGGGTCTTCTCGTCGCCGATCACCTCGAGCTTCACCAGGTTCGACATCCCCGCCTCCCGCGCGAGGAGGCAGGTGCGGACCGCGTCGTCCGCCGTGTAGCAGGCTGCCGTATTCGGCAGGAGGGTGTATTTTTTCGGGTCGATGTGGTCGAGGAGCGACTCCTTGCTCCGGTCCAGGTTGACCCTTCGCACGGCCACCGTGACGATCTCGGCCCCCGAAGCCTCGAGCGCCTTGACCATCGTCGGGTAGTCCGGGTATTTCCCCGTCCCTACCAGCAGACGGGACCGGAACGTCTTTCCCGAGATCGTTAGCGGCGTGTCCATCGTTACCCTCCTCCCACGAAAGTGACGATCTCGATCCGGTCTCCATTGGAAAGCCCCATGTCCGCGTAATCGGTCTTCCGGACGATGGCCCGGTTCCGCTCCACGGCGACCCGGGATTCCGGCAGATCGAGTTCGCGCAACAACGATCGGACGGTCGCACCCTCTGCGACTGCGCGGAGCTCCCCGTTGACGACGATTTCCAATGCCTCCCGCCCTTCAGAAGAAGAGATCCCTGTCGCCCTCGAGCACGCGCGCGATCTTGCGATCGAACTCCGGCAAGAGCGGGGACCCTTCCAGTTCCTTCCTGCCGTCTCGCACGGCGGCGATGCACTCCTCCCGCAACGCGTTGTCCTCCGTGGCGATTGCGAATTCGGCCAGCGTGAGCAGCGCGTTGGGCATGCAGAAATCGCGGATGTGACCGTCCACCGCCATCTCCGTGAAGGTGTTCCCCGTGCGGTGCCGCCGGTAACAACTGGTGCACAGGGAGGGGAGATACCCTCTGGCGAGCACCCTCCGGACGATTTCCTCAAGCGGCCGGGTGTCGTCCACCTCGAACTGCTCGGCCTCGTGCCTGCGCAGGCCTTCCGCGTATCCCCCGGGATTGGTCTTGGATCCGGCGCTGATCTGGGACGCCCCGATGTCCAGAACCCGCTCCCGGATCGCGGCGGGCTCGCGGGTCGTGACCACCACGCCGGCGGAGGGAACCGATAGCCGGTAGACGATGACGATCCTCTCGAACTCCGCGTCGGACACCGGGCAGGGCGCGGACGGGAGCGGGGAGCCGAACGCCCTCCTGAAGCGCGGCACGGAAATCGTGTGCGGGAAGGTCCCGAACGAATCGAAAAGGTGCTCGGCATGCCGAAGAACCGAGAGGACATCGAACCGGTAATCGTACAGGCCCAAGAGCGCCCCGATCCCGACGTCGCCGAAGCCCGCCGGAATCGCTCGGTCCATGCACGTCAGCCGCCAGGCATAGTCGGCTTTCGCTCCGGACGGGTGCATCGCCGCGTAGGTCTCCGGGTGGTATGTTTCCTGGAACACCTGGTAAACGCCCGCGCCGGCTTCTTTCAGCATCCGGAGGTCATCGACCGGCATGGGAGCGGCGTTCACATGGAGGATGCGCATCCCCGTCTCGCGGTAAATCGCCCGCAGGACGTCGGCGATGTATCCCGGCCGGGTCCGGAGGGGATGCTCCCCGGTCACCAGCAGCAGCCGGTGGTACCCTTTCTTCTCGAGGAAGCGTGCTTCGGCAACCGCCGCTTCCGGGGAGAGCGTGATCCGCCGGGCTTCCCGGTTTCCCTTTCGGAAGCCGCAGTAGAGGCAGTTGTTGCCGCACTCGTTGGACAGGTAGAGGGGGGCGAAGAGGACGATCCGGCGCCCGAACACCTCCTCGCGAACCGCCCGGGCCATGTTGGCGGCCGTCTCCCACACCATGGGGTCGCCGGTCAAAAGGAGCCGCGCCGCCTCGAAGGGGAGCAGCCTGCGCCGCGGGGAGAGGGACAAAAGGAGCGAAAACGCCTCCTTCCGTGCGAACGGTCTAGCCGCGGCGAGCATCCGGAAGATCTCCCCCGACGATACGGGGAGGGTGGTTTGCTGCTTTTGCGGAAGCATGGACGAGAGAACCTCCAAAAAGGAAAAACCGCACCCCAAAAGGTACGGTTCGTGAAAGGCCACGCTCCCTGCGCCGGTATTACCCGGATCAGGTTCGACGGGTTGCCCTGGGCGGAAACCCTCCCCGGGCTCTCAGCGAATAGCACCCCTGGCGGTTATGTTCGTATATGTTACGCTGCCGGCGGATTCGTTGTCAAACGATCGACGCGGAATGCCCCCGTTGCCTTTACTTGGGAGGGAGGGTGGGTTAAACTTTTTCAACATCGATCATTTTTCTCCCGGGCGAGGTGTTCCTGTTGGCAAGGCCGACGATGGCGGAAATCAGCCTTTCGGCGCTCCGGCATAATTACCGGACCTTGCGCTCCCTCCTTCCTCCGTCGACCTCCATCTTTGCCGTCGTGAAGGCGAACGCCTACGGCCACGGGGCGGTTCCCGTCTCCAGGACGCTCGTGGAGGAAGGCGTCAGGATGCTCGGCGTGGCCACCGTGGAGGAAGGGGTGGAGCTTCGCCAGGCGGGCATCCGCTGCCCGGTTGTCGTGCTGGGCGGGGTGGACGAGCTGCAGGCCGAGGAGGCCCACGCCAATGGCCTTTCCGCGGCCCTCTTCGATCCCGACCAGATTCCCTATATGGCCCGCGCCGCGGCCACCCGCGACAGGCCGTTCCCGGTCCACCTGAAGGTCGACACGGGGATGGGCCGGCTGGGCATTCTTCCGGAGAGCGCGACAATGATCATCGAGGCCGTGAGGTCGCGCAAGGAGCTGAGCGTCGAGGGCTGGATGACCCACCTCTCTTCCGCAGACGGGAAGGAACCGGCCGACCGGGAGTTCACCCTCGGCCAGCTCGCCGTTTTTTCCCGGGGGATCGCGGCGATGCGGGAAGCGTTCGGTGCCGGGGTCACGGTGCACGCCCTGAACAGCGCCGGCATCCTGTCCTTCCGCGAATACGCGTTCGACATGGTCCGACCCGGGATCACCCTGTACGGCAGCCTTCCGTCGGATGGGCTGGGCGCGGAGCTGGGCTTGCGGCCGGTGATGCGGCTGGTCACCAAGATTATCTCGATCAAGGAGCTGCCCCCGGGCCATCCCGTGAGTTATGGGAGGGGATATCGCCGGCCCGAGCGGCGGAAGATCGCGGTGGTGCCGCTGGGATACGCCGACGGCTATCGTCGTTCCTTCTCCGACGCCGCGTCCATGGGGGTGATGGGCCGCATGGCGCCGGTCGCCGGAAGAGTGTGCATGGATCACACGATGCTGGACGTGACCGACATCCCTGGCGTCTCGCGGGGGACGGACGTCGTGGTGATGGGCGAAGGAGCGGCCACGGCCGACGATCTGGCCCGTATCTCCGGGACCATTCCCTACGAGATCCTCACGCAGGTGGGTCGGCGGATTCCGAGGCGCGTCGTTGGCTGACCGGGTGAAACGCAACGGACTCTCCGTGGTCCTGGAGAAGTTCGGGACCCGGGTGTTCCGGATGGTCGAGGACTTGGGGAACGTCTTCGTCCTCTTCCTGCAGTGCCTCACCTGGCTGTTCCGTCCGCCGTCGGAAATACGGAACATCGTGAAGCAGATGGAGGAGGTGGGGATCCGGTCGATGCCGGTCGTCCTCGTGACGGCGACGTTCACCGGCATGGTCATTTCCCTCCAGAGCTGGTCGGGCTTCCAGCGATTTCAGGCGACCAGCCTTGTCGGGTCGGTGGTGGCCCTCTCCATCACGCGGGAGCTCGGACCGGTGTTCGCCGGGCTCATGGTCTCCGGGCGCGTCGGGGCGGCCATGGCGGCGGAGCTTGGGACGATGAAGGTCACGGAGCAGATCGACGCTCTTGTGACTCTGGCCACGAACCCCGTGAAGTACCTCGTGATCCCTCGCGTGGTCGCCTCCACGGTGGTCCTGCCGATCCTGGTCGTCTTCGCGGACCTCGTGGGGATCCTCGGCGGGTACTTCGTCGCCGTGTACCTTCTCGGCGCCAACCCGTATGTTTACGTCAACAAGACCTACCAGTACCTTGAGTTCAAGGACATCTATACCGGTCTTATCAAGGCCGCCGTCTTCGGCTTTCTGATCGCCCTCATCTCCTGCTACAACGGCTTCATCGCAGAGGGGGGCGCCGAGGGCGTGGGGCGGGCAACGACGCGGGCGGTGGTGGCCTCCTCGATGGTGGTGCTCATCTCGGACTACTTCATGACGTCGTTCATGTTCTAGCGGGAGGCGCCGGGTGCCGACGATCGAGATCCACGGGTTGTGCAAGCGGTTCGGGAAGAACGTCGTCCTCGACGGTCTCGACCTGACCGTGCCCCGGGGGAAGAATACGGTCGTCATCGGCGGCAGCGGCACGGGCAAGTCGGTGCTCATCAAGTGCGTGGTGGGGCTCCTGCGGGCGGACGCTGGGGAGATCCGGATCGACGGCGAGGACGTGACGAAGATGGACGAGCGCGAGCTGATCCGGGTCCGGATGAAATTCGGCATGCTGTTCCAGGGTTCGGCGCTGTTCGACTCGATGAACGTGGGGGACAACGTGGCGTTCGCCTTGCGACGGCTCCACCGGTATCCGGAGCACCAGATCCCGAACGTGGTGGAGGAGAAGCTCGCCCTGGTGGGGCTGCGCGACCTCCAGCACCTGATGCCCTCGGAACTGTCGGGCGGGATGAAGAAGCGGGTCGGTCTGGCCCGCGCCATCGCCTCGGAGCCCGAGATTCTCCTGTATGACGAGCCGACGACCGGCCTGGACCCCATCATGGCGGACGTCATCAACGACCTGGTCATCCGGCTGCGGGAGTCGCTCGGCGTGACCTCGATCTCCATCACGCACGACATGGCATCGGCCTACAAGATCGCGGATTTCATCGCCATGTTGTATAAAGGAAAGATCATCGAGGTGGGGACGCCGGACCAGATCCGGCAGACCGCCAACCCTGTGGTCTCCCAGTTCGTGGAAGGGCGCGCCCAGGGGCCCATCACGGCCGAGCACGAGGAGTTCGTCCGCTTTGTCCACCGGTCGGGCGAACCCCGGGGGCAGGAGGAGCATTGATGTCCAGAGAAGCGAAGGTGGGGATCTTCGTGGTGCTGGGGCTGGTGATCCTCACGTACTTCACGTTCCGCGTCAGCAAGTGGGGGGGGATCGCGGAAAAGGGGTACAAGCTCACCGTGGACTTCGAGACCGCAGCGGGGCTGGAGCCCAAGGCGAACGTGAAGATGGCGGGGGTCCCGGTGGGGAAGGTGGAGGAGATCCGGCTCGAGGGCAACCGGGCGAGACTCGTGCTGCGAATCGACAGGGACAAACACATCCCCGTCGACTCCATGGCGTCGATCCAGACCCAGGGGCTTCTCGGAGAGAAATACGTGGAGATCCTGCCGGGCAGGCAGACGGAGCAGATGCTCCCTCCGGGCGGCCGGATCGCCAATACCCAGCCGCCGCTGAACCTGGACGAAGTCATCCGGAAACTCTCCCTCATTGCCGACGACGTCAAGAGCTTCACCGCGACCCTCTCCGGCACGATCGGGACGGAGGAGGGAAAAAAGGCCCTGGCCCGGATCCTGGCCAACGTCGACCGGTTCTCCGGGGACCTCAAGGACATCTCCTCGGACAACAAGGAGAACCTGCGGGTCACCATCGCCAACCTGCGGGAGTTCTCCCAGACGCTCAAGGAGCAGACCCCCGGCCTTGCGAAGAAGCTCGAAGCGATGGGCGACCAGGTCAGCGGAGTGTTCGGCGAGAACCGGGAGAACATCCGGGAGAGCATCGCGAACCTGAAACTGGCCTCCGCCAAGCTGGACAACGTCCTCTCCTCCGCGGAGAAGGTGCTGGCCAAGATCGAGCGAGGGGAAGGGACCCTCGGGAAACTGGTGAACGACAACACCACCGTGGGCTCGCTCAACGACACCCTGGAAGGGATCAACCGGTATGTCCGGAAAACCGAATCCCTCAAAACGTTCCTGGACTACCGGCTCGAATACCAGACCGGCCCCTCCGAGTACAAGCACTTCGCGAACCTGCGGCTTCAGCCTTCCGCCGACAAATATTACCTCCTCGGGATCGTCGACGATCCTCGCGGGAAGCTCGACACCAGCGACACCACGTCGACCGTCAACGGGGTGACGACCCGGTCGCGCACGGAGTCCTTTACCAACAAGCTTACGTTGACCGCGCTCGTCGCGAAGCGGTTCTCCGGCTTGACGATCAAGGGGGGAGTCATGGAGTCGACGGGGGGGGTCGGCGCCGATTACGAGGTGTTCAAGGACCGACTCACCGTGGGTCTGGACGCCTTCGATTTCGGGGGGAGAACTGGGCGGCATCCGCATTTGAAAGCGTATGGCAACTATGATATCGTCAAAAACCTTTTCATCACCGGCGGGGTGGACGATATCCTCAACAGCGAGAACAACCTGAGGACGTTCTTCTTCGGATTCGGGATCAAATTCGCGGACGAGGACTTGAAGACCCTGCTGGGAGCCGTCCCGATCCGGCCGTAGCGGGCGTTCGATCACAATACGGGAAAAGACGCGAGAGGGAAGCGTACCATGGCGAGAATCCATCGGGCGATTTTGAGCGTGTCGGACAAAACGGGCGTGGTCGAGTTCGCGAAGGGAGTTTCGCGACTCGGCGTGGAGCTGTACGCCTCGGGGGGGACGGCGAAGCTGTTGAAGGAGAAGAAGATCCCGGTTCGACTCATCGAGGAATACACCGGCTTCCCGGAGATGCTCGACGGCCGTGTGAAGACGCTCAATCCGAAGATCCACGGGGGGATCCTCGCGCTCCGGGACAACCCCGCGCACCTGAAGACGATCGAAGCCCACGACATCGTTCCGATCGACATGGTGGTCGTCAACCTCTATCCCTTCGAGGCCACGATCGCGAAGCCGGGATGCACGCGCGGCGAAGCGATCGAGAACATCGACATCGGGGGGCCGTCGATGCTCCGCTCCGCGGCCAAGAACTGCCAGTACGTTGCGGTGGTCTGCGACCCGGCGGACTACCCGGACCTCCTGGCGAAGCTGAAGAAGGGGAACGGCAACCTGGACCCACAGACGCACACGGAGCTGGGTCGGAAGGCCTTCGCCCTCACTGCGGCCTACGACGCCGCGATCTCCAACTACCTGGGGCGCGGCGAGAACGGCCTCGACGAGTTCCCGGTGACCTTCACCGCCCAGTGGCTCCGGCGCCAGTCCCTCCGCTACGGGGAGAACCCGCACCAGACGGCCGCCTTCTACGCGGACCTCTCGCTCCCCCCGGAGCCGACGCTCGGCGGTGCGCGGCAGCTCCAGGGAAAGGAGCTCTCCTACAACAACATCGTGGATATCGACGCGGCCCTGCAGCTGGTCATGGAGTTCTCCGGGCCGGCGGCTGCCATCCTCAAGCATACCAACCCCTCCGGCGTGGGGATATCGAAACGAAGGCTGGTCGACGCCTTCAAGAAGGCGAGGGAGTGCGACCCCGTTTCCGCCTACGGCGGGGTGATCGGGTTCAACCGCCCGGTCGGATCCGAGACGGCCAGGGAAGTGGCGGCCACCTTCTTCGAAGCGGTCATCGCCCCCTCCTTCGACAAGGCGGCCCGGAAGATCCTCTCCGTCAAGGCGAACCTCCGGGTGCTGGAAACCGGGGGCGAGTTTCGCTGGTGCGCGGAGGCGGGCCACGAGATGAAGAAGGTGAGCGGCGGCCTCCTCCTGCAGAGCCGGGACCGGCACGTCCTCAATGACCAGGATCTCAAGGTCGTGACGAAGCGGGCGCCCACGGCCGACGAGCTCGAGGCCCTGCAGTTCGCCTGGAAGGTCTGCAAGCACGTCAAGTCCAACGCCATCGTGTACGCCCTGAAGGACCGGACGGTCGGCGTGGGAGCGGGCCAGATGAGCCGGGTGGACTCGGCAAGGATCGCGGGGATGAAGGCGCAGCGGCCGACGAAGGGTACGGTCGCGGCCTCCGACGCCTTCTTCCCCTTCCGGGACGGTCTCGACGTTGCCGCCTCCGCGGGCGCGACGGCGGCCATCCAGCCGGGCGGGTCGGTGCGCGACGGGGAAGTGATTGCCGCTGCCGATGAGCACGGGATGGCGATGGTGTTCACCGGGGTCCGGCACTTCCGGCATTAGCGGGCGGGGACACTCCTCGCGATATGAAGCACAAAACCGGGGATGTCCCCGATAAAAGGAGGGAATGAGTGGGCCTGAAAGTCCTGGTGGTGGGAAGCGGCGGGCGGGAGCACGCGCTGGTCTGGAAGATCGCCCAGAGCCCTCTGGTGGACAGGATCTACGCGGCGCCGGGAAACCCCGGGATGGCGAAACATGCCGAACTCGTACCGGTGGCCTCCGACGACCTCGAGAGGCTGCGGGAGTTCACGGTGGGGAACCGGATCGATCTGACCGTCGTGGGGCCCGAGGCCCCTCTGGTAGCAGGTCTCACCGACCTGCTGGCGAAGGAGGGGCTCCTGGTGTGCGGCCCGAGCCGTGCCGCCGCGCAACTGGAGGGCTCCAAGGTGTTCACGAAGAACATCATGGCCAGGTACGGGATCCCGACGGCCGCTTTCCGGGTGTTCGACGACTATGACGACGCAGAGCAGTTCGTGCTGACCCATCGCCTTCCCGTCGTGATCAAGGCGGACGGATTGGCGGCAGGCAAGGGCGTGGCGGTCGCCGGAACGTACGAGGAAGCGGTCACGTTTCTGCGGGACGTGATGGAAAAGCGGGTCTTCGGCACCGCCGGGGAGAGGGTCGTCGTGGAGGACTGCCTGACGGGCGAAGAGGCATCGTACATCGTCTTCACCGACGGCGAGAAGATCGTTCCTCTGCCCACGTCGCAGGACCACAAGCGGATCGGCGACGGCGACACGGGGCCCAACACGGGCGGGATGGGGGCGTACTCCCCGGCGCCGGTGGTGTCGCCCGAGGTGGAGAAGAAGGCCATGGAGAAAATCTTCAAACCGCTCCTCGCCGGCATGCGGGCCGAAGGGATGCCGTTCCGCGGGATCCTTTACGGAGGGCTCATGATCGAGCGAGGAGAGCCGAAGGTGCTCGAGTTCAACGTCCGGTTCGGCGATCCCGAGGCGCAGCCGCTCTTCATGCGCCTGAAAAGCGACCTCGTCCCTCTCCTCATCCAGTGCGCGCAGGGGAAGCTGACCGACGCAGGAATGGATATCGATCCCCGGCCTACCGTATGCATCGTGATGGCCTCCGCAGGTTACCCGGGAGCCTACAGGAAGGGATTCCCCATCTCCGGCATCGAGGAGGCGGAGAAGCTGGGCGGCGTTCAGGTGTTCCAGGCGGGAACGGCCTTTAAGGACGGCCTGCTGGTGAACAACGGCGGGCGCGTGCTGGGCGTCACTGCAGTCGACGATAATATCCGTACCGCCATCGAGCGGGGGTACCGCGCGGTGGAGAAGATCCAGTGGGAGGGGGCGTACTACCGGAGCGACATCGGGAAGAAGGCACTCCTGCGGGGCGGAGTATAAGCTTCATGGCCGGCAAAGTTCTCATCCTCATGGGCAGCAAGTCCGACGCGGAGGTGATGGGAGAAGTTTCCCACACCCTGTCCGCGCTCGGGGTCCCCTGCACGACGACCGTGGCGTCCGCCCACCGCTCTCCGGGGCGCACGCAGAAGCTGGCGCGGGAGGCGGAGGTGCAGGGATACTCCGTGATCATCGCCGGCGCGGGGGCCGCCGCTCATCTTGCGGGCGTCGTCGCGGCGGAGACGGTGCTGCCCGTCATCGGGGTCCCGCTGGCAAGCTCCCCCCTGTTGGGGCTGGACTCTCTCCTCTCCACCGCCCAGATGCCGGGAGGCGTGCCTGTCGCCACCATGGCGGTCGGCAAGGCCGGCGCCCAGAACGCGGCCTATCTCGCCGCGCAGATCCTTGCGTTGTCCGACCCGAAGCTCAAGAAACGCTTGAGGGACCGGCGGCGGAAGATGGCGGAAGGCGTCGCGGCGTCCGCCAAAGAGGTTCGATGATCTTCCTCTCCCCCGAATGCTTCCCCTGCTTCCTGCGGCAGGCGGACCTGGCGGCACGCGCGCACGGCGCCTCCGATGCGGAGCGGACGATGCTTGCCTCCCGGGTGTCCGCCATGCTGGCAGGGCTTTCCGATGGGGAAGTCCCCGCCGGGGTCGCCACGCGCCTCCAGGCGCTCGCGCGGGAAATGCTTCGGACCGATGACCCGTTCCGGCAGGTGAAGCGGCGGGAGCTGCAGCGGTTCGAGGCGGTGTCGAGGCGGGCCGAGGAGTTCGTCGCCGCCTCGCCCGACCCGCTTGCGGCGGCCGTATGGATCGCGGTGTTCGGCAACGTCATGGACTTCGGGATCATCGAGCGGGAGTGGATGGAGCGGGAGGTCGACGGCCTCTCCGGGAAGACCGCGCCGGCGGGGGTGCCCAGGGAGATCCTCGAGCGGATCCGCCGCGCGAAACGGATCGGTGTCCTGCTCGACAACGCCGGGGAGGCTGCGTTCGACGTGCCGCTCCTTGCGCGGCTCGGACGGGAGGAAGGGCGGGACGTCTGGATCGGGGTGAAGGGCGGCCCCGTCATCGACGACCTGACTGCGGCCGAGGCCATCGAGCTGGGTTTGTCCCGCTACGGCGAGATCCTCTCCAACGGGAACCAGGGCGTAGGGACCGACCTTGCTCTCTGTCCGCCGGAATTCCGCGCCCGTCTCTCGGTTTCCGACCTGGTCCTTTCCAAGGGACAAGCCAATTTCGAGACTCTCGTGGGACAGTTGCGCAACGCCGTCTTCCTTCTGCGGTGCAAGTGCCCCGTGGTATCCCGCGCCCTTGGGAAGAGGGAAGGTGACATCGTCATCCTCGACGGTGCATCCGCGACATGACCCGACTGGCGTGTTTCGACGCAGGCAACGTTGCTTTCTTTCCCCCCGGCGTAGTCGAATCGCTGCAGGCCGGAGGGATGGTCATCTTTCCGACCGACACGCTGTATGGCCTGGGGGTCGACCCGCGCTCGAAGGAGGGGCTCCGGAAACTCCTCGTCCTCAAGAGCCGCGAGGGAAGAAAGCCGATCCCTCTCCTTCTCGATCGCGCGGAGCGGGCTTCCGCCTGGGCGGAGCACGTTCCTCCCTCGGCCTTGCGTCTCATGGTAGCGTTCTGGCCGGGGGGCTTGACGATCGTGCTGCCGGCGTGGGCCGATGTGCCTCCGCAGATCACCGGCGGAAGCGGGACCGTGGGGCTCCGGGTGCCGAACCATCCCATCCCCCGGGCCCTGGCAAAGTCCCTGGGAGGGGCGATCACCGGGACGTCCGCCAACCGGGCGGGAAATCCGGGCGACTGGCGCACCGCCGAGGAGATCGTCCGCGAGTTCACCGGGGAAGTGGACTGGGTCCTGTGGGACGGGCGCTCTCCCGCGTCCGGTACGGCTGCCTCCGCGGTCCAGCGGTCCCCGGGCTCAACGGTCGTGCGCGCGAGCGAAGAGGACGTTGTCCTCCTGCGGGAAGGTGTGATCCCTTTCGGGGAGATCACCGACATTCTGAAAAAGGGGTGAAGCCATGGCGATCGTCGCTCCGTTTCGCGGGATCCACTACGACACGAAGAAGATCGGGGACCTCTCGAAGGTGGTCACACAGCCGTACGACGTGATCTCCCCGGAGGAGCAGAAGGCACTCCATCAGCGTCACCCCCGCAACATCGTCTGGGTGGATTTCGGCCTGGACCAGGCGGGGGACGGCCCGAAGGAGAACAAGTACACCCGAGCCGCCTCCCATTATCGCCAGTGGCTCTCCGAGGGGACGCTCGTGCAGGACTCCCGGCCCGCCTTCTACTACTACGAGCAGGAGTTCACCATCCCCGGCAAGGGGACCTTCGTCCGCAAGGGCTACCTGGGCGCGCTCCGCCTCTCCGCCTTCGGGGAGGGGGAGGTGCTTCCTCACGAAAAGACGCTCTCGAAGCCGAAGGAGGACCGGCTTGCCCTCATGCGAGTGACCGACGCGAACATGAGCCCCATCTTCGGGTTGTTTTCGGACCCGAAGGACGAGGTGCTGGCCGCCCTGCGCAAGGGGCTTTCCCCGACTCCCGATTTCGTGGCGAAGGACGACCTGGGGGTCCTGCACCGGGTGTGGACGGTGTCGGACCCTGCCGTCCAGAAGGCTGCGGCGAAGAAGATGGCGGACAAGAAGGTCTTCATCGCGGACGGCCATCACCGGTACGAGACCGCGCTGGCCTTCCGCGACGAAATGCGGAAGAGGCACGGGAGCCGCGAGAACGCCGCATACGAGCATGTCCTCATGTTCCTTTGCAATATGGACGACAAGGGGATCGTCATCCTTCCCACGCACCGGGGGGTCCACTCGCTTCCCGAATTTTCCGAGGAGGAGCTCGCAGCGAAGGTGCGTGCGGCGCTGCCCATGGAGAGCCGCAAGGGATCGCCGGAGGACGCCATCCGGGCTCTCGAGGCTGCGGGGAGGAAGGGGAAGGCAATTGCCTGGAGCGCGGGAGGAGGCCGGTTCCACCTGATCGCCTTCCCGGATCTTGCCCGCTTCTGCGGGGAGCGCCTTGCGAAGTTTCCCCCGGAGCTCCGCTCTCTGGACGTGGTGCTCCTGCACGGCTTCCTGCTGGAGCAGATGCTCGGCGTCACCCCTGAGGCTGTGACCGCTGGGCAGTGCGTCAAGTATTACAAGGATCCGGCCAAGGCGGTGTCGGACCTCTCGGGCGGCGCGATCCAGGCCGCGTTCTTTGTGAACCCGGTGACCGTCGAGGAGTTCCGGAGCGTGTCGCTCTCCGGCCACGTTCTGCCGCAGAAGTCCACGTTCTTCTTCCCGAAGATCCTGACGGGGTTTCTGATCTTCTCCACCCGCGGGGGTGAACGGGTCTAGGGACGGTCCTGGAGAGCGACTTGGCAGCACAACAAAGGAATCGCGGTCACACAGCCGGGGAGGATTGACCGAAAGAGGATGCCAGGACCGTCCCTGTTTTTTAACGAAGCGGAGTTGCGCGACGGCAGACCCGCTCGCATCGACTTTGCCCCGATGTCGATCCGGCAACCTGCACGGGGTTACCGGTTTTCCATCGAAGCGTTTCTTTTAGCCGATTTCGCCGCCGCCGTTTGCGGTCGCACGGTCCTCGACCTTGGGACCGGTTGCGGGATCGTCCTGCTCCTCCTGGCTCGGCTATGCCCCTCCATGCGCCACGGGGTCGGCGTGGAGATCCAACGCGATCTATGGGAGATTGCCCGGAGGAACATCGAAGAGAACGGGTTCGAAGGCGTGCTTGCCGCGGTACACGGTGATTTCCGGGAACCGCATCCGGAGCTTCCCCCGGGGGCGTTCGACCTCGTCGTCTCCAACCCGCCTTTCCGGCGGCTGGGGGAGGGCCGGAGAAACCCCGACCCCCAGAAGGAGATCGCGCGCCACGAGGCAAGGTGCAAGCTGGCCGACGTTTTCGGGGCCGCAGTCAGAACCCTGTCCGCGCAGGGTCGCTTTTCCATGATCGGTCGGCCGGAGCGTCTTGCCGAAATCCTCTCCTGCGCCTCCGCCGCGCTTATTTTCCCCGAGAGGCTCCGGTTCGTCCACCCGTACGCAGACCGTCCTGCCAACCTCGTCCTCTTTATAGGAAACCGCCGCAGGCCTCCGGAACTGTCGGTTCTCCCCCCCCTCACTGTCTACGCTTCGAGCGGGCGGTACCACCCGGAGATGGAAAGGATCTACCGCGGTCTCATCCCGCCTTGACGAACTTTAGAGAGGCGGAATTCATGCAGTAGCGCAGTCCCATCGGCTTCGGCCCGTCGGTGAACACGTGGCCGAGGTGGGCGTCGCACCGGCTGCAGAGCACCTCCGTCCGCTTCGTGAAGAAGCTGCTGTCATCCTCCGTCCGGACGTTCTCCTTGGCAACCGGGGCCCAGTAGCTTGGCCATCCCGTCCCGGAATCGTATTTGGTATCGGAGCTGAACAGGTCGTTTCCGCAGCAGATGCACTGGTAGATCCCCGTCTCCTTGGTGTCCCAGTACTGCCCCGAAAACGCCCTTTCGGTCCCTTTCTTCCGGGTGACGTGGAACTGTTCGGGGCTCAGCAGCTTCTTCCACTCGGCATCGGTCCGGATTACCTTCTCCGTCATGACGTACCCTTTCCGCTGGGCTGAATACAACTTGATCTGTGAGGAGCCGCCGCCCGTCCTCGTTCCTGCGGCCGGACTCTCCGAGGCCTGTATCGTGCCGTAGAGGGCTCCGGGATCCACGAGCGCGAGCCCGATCGCGAGGGCGCCGAGTTTCAGGAACTCGTCCCTTCGCAGATTCACGTCCAGTAAGCGCTTCATCGCTGATCCTCCTTCCACCTCCATTGAGATTCGGCTGGATCCGGTGACGTTTCCCGGAAGCTACGGTTTCCGGGAAGCAGCCTTGCGGGCAAGGGAGCGCAGGATTTTCCTTGTTTCCGGGTCGGCTACGGCGGCCACCCCTTCCGGTTCGTCGGCGGGGGAGGGAATTGCACCCTCATGCGGCGCTACCGGGTCCCCCGTCTCCGCTGCGGGGAGAGGCCCCACCACGAACCGGATGTCCTCGGCCTTTTCGTTCTCCAGGATGCGGTTGATCCGTTCGAGCAGGGCAGGTTTCCCCAACTGGAGTTCCTGCGCCCAGGCGTGGTTTTGGACCAGGACCGTGAGGACGCGGTTCTTCAGTCTTGCGGGGGACGTTTTCCCGGAGAGCAACGGGCCCACGATCTGCGGCCACGCCGAGGAGAGTCGGACCATCCACGTGACGGAGCAAAGTCCCTGGGCGGAAAGGACTTCTTCAAGTACATCCGATATCCTGGCTGCTTTTTTCACGTCCGCCTTTGGCGGATTCGCCGCATCCTGCCCCCCGCGATCTGGCCAATGAGGGCGCAAACGACAAACGGCGGGATGGCCCACGCGGACACTTGGTTGCTGATCCGCAGGTAGGCGATGACGGGCACGGAGAGATGGATGTAGACGAACCACATCAGGGAGAGTTTCCTCGTCCCTTCCCGGAGATACCCCAAGGGGAGGTTGACTGCCAGTGCCGCGACGCCGATCCACGCCATGAGGCTCAACTGGGGGGGAGTCCCGAAGAGGTTTCCGTCGAGCGTCATGGATTAACTATATAATAGATCGTCAATTCTGACAGCAGGTTCGGGAGGTTTCCTGTTGGGGCGTCCTTCCTCCCCGGAGATGATCCTGATCTTTCGGGGGACACACCAGGTTCTGTCGGCGGAGAAACATCTGAAAAGAGGAGGGGTAGCCATGCGGTTGATCCCCGTCCCCAGACGGCTTACCTCCGATTGCGGCCTTGCCATCCGGATCCCTCCCGGGGAGCTGGTTCGCGCCCGGAAGGTTCTCTCGGTGGCAAAACTTCTCCCGGTATCGGCCCACCTTTTGCGTGATCATGGAGAGTATGAGAATATTCCATTCTGAACCGCCGTTTTGCTGGACCTCCGGAAGGGGGGGATATTTACCTTGACAAACTGTAATTGGCCAATCAAAATAAATACTTATTTCAGGGCCGCCGGGGGTGGTGTGCGAAGGCGGAAGGATTGCCCCACTTTTTTAGTTGTGACGGTTTTTGTCACCCTGGTGACACTTTCTGACTCGGGTATCGCCGGTGAACCGGCGGTTCCCGCGGCGCCCCCGGTTATCGCAGCCGTATCCTTGCCGGTCCCGGCCCCGGAAGCGTTGCCCGGCCCCGCCTCTCTCCCTGTTACCACCGCCGTATCCCTGCAGGCCCCGGAGCCGGAAGCGCTTCCCGCCCAGCGGCAGGTTGAGCCGCTCGCCGTAAACTCCCAACTCCCACCCGAACCGGCTGCCGTCCTCTCGGCCCCTCCCGAAGAGAAGCAGCAGGACCGCGTGCTGTCGCAGGGGGAGGTGGACCTCCAGCTTTCGAAGGATCGTGTAGAGGAGCGGGAGGCGGATTCGTCGATGGGATTCTTCGTCAGTGCGCAGGAAGAAAGCAGGCACAAAGACACCGTTCTCTACACCGGCTTGATGGCCCGGATCGAGAAGTTCATCCGCTATTTCCAGAACGCCGGGCGAAGCAGGTTCGAGCTCTATCTGTCAAGGTCGGGCAAGTATTCGGAAATGATGCGGGAGATCCTCGCCGAGTACGGCCTTCCCGGGGATCTCATCTACCTTGCCCTCATCGAGAGCGGGTTTTCCCCGAAGGCATACTCGGTGGCGCGCGCCGCCGGGCCCTGGCAGTTCATCGCCGGTACCGGCCGCCGGTACGGCCTGCGGATCGACTGGTGGGCCGACGAGCGCAGGGACTACGAGAAATCGACCCACGCGGCAGCGTCCTACCTCAAGGATCTGTACGGGATGTTCGAGTCCTGGCCCCTCGCGACCGCGGCGTACAACGCGGGAGAAGGGAAGATCCAGAAGGCGGTAACCCGATACAGGTCCGAAGATTACGTCAAGCTGATCCGCCACCGGTACTTGAAGCAGGAGACGAAGGATTACGTCCCGAAGATGATCGCAGCCCTGACCATCGCCAAGGAGCCGGAGAGGTACGGCTTCGAGGGGGTGAAATACGAGGATCCTCTAGAATTCGACAAGGTGACCGTCCCCGGCGGGACGGACCTGCCGACGCTGGGACGGCACATCGGGGTTCCTTACGAATCCCTGCGGGAATGGAACCCGGAACTCCGCCGTTTCTGCACCCCGCCCAACCAGGAGAGCTACGAGATCCGGCTTCCCAAGGGGTACGGCAGGATCGCCGAGGAGCATATGGAGGAGATTTGGGCGAACGCCAGGGTCACCTTTCTGCTCCACACCGTGAAGAAAGGCGAGTCCCTGAAATCCCTCGCGGACAGCTACCAAACGTCGGTCCCCATCCTCCTGGAGTTGAACGGAATGAAACAGCCGAAGATCGGCCGCTCCGCTCGGCTGGTCATCCCGGTAACCGGCCTCTCCGAAGAGGAGGCCGTACCTGGGAAGGAGATGTCCGCCGAGCAGGTAGAGATGGCGCTCAAGCGGCTGGATGACGGAGCGCGGCGGACCCGGACGGTACGCGTGAAGAAGGGGGCCGGTGCAGCGCAAAAGTCCGTCGCTTCCGAGCGCGGCGGGAAGAAGGAGATCCGGCATGTCGTCCGTCGCGGAGACACCCTGTCGAAAATCTCGAAGGTGTACGGCGTCACCCCCGAACAGCTCTCCGAGCGGAACAACCTGAAGGAGGGACAGGCGCTGCCCCGGGGGCGCGTCCTGCGGATCCCCCTGGAGTCCTAAGCTGCCCGATCCCCGCAACTTCGTCTATCTCGACAACGCGGCGACTTCCCTCCCCAAACCCAAAGGCGTGGCGGAGGCGGTCGCCGCCGCCATCCGGCGAGCGGGAAATCCCGGCCGCTCGGGACACGTCCTGTCCATCCGTTCCGCCAGGGACGTATTCGCCGCGCGGGAAAGGCTGGCGAAACTGTTCGGCGCGAAGGACAGCTCCCGATTCGTCTTCACGGAGAACGCCACCGCCGCGCTCAACCAGGCGATCAAGGGGATCCTCAGGGCCGGCGACCACGTGGTGACCACCTCCGTCGAGCACAACTCGGTAATGCGGCCGCTGCGTCGAATGGAGGGGGCGGGTGTTTCGGTGACGGTGGTCGCCGCGGGCCGGGACGGCATCGTCGACGCGAAGGAGGTCGTCGCCGCCATTCGTCAGACGACGCGTCTCGTCGCCGTGGTCCACGCTTCGAACGTTTCGGGCGCGATCCAGCCGGTAGGGGAGATCGTCCGGGCCGCGCACCGGCGCGGCGTCTTCACGCTGGTGGATGCCGCCCAGACGGCGGGGGCGCTTCCGATCGACCTCGAGGGCCTCCCCGTCGACCTCCTTGCCGCCCCCGGTCACAAAGGACTCCTGGGCCCCCAGGGAACCGGTTTCCTCTACGTGCGGAAAGGGGTGTCTCTCGTGCCGCTCATTGAGGGCGGAACGGGAAGCCTCTCCGAGGCCGACCACCAGCCGTATTTCTACCCCGACGCCCTCGAGTCGGGGACCCGGAACAGCGTGGGGCTCGCCGGCCTTGCCGTTTCCCTCGCCTGGCTGCTGCGCAAAAGGGTGGAAAGCGTCCGGGAGAAGGAATTGGCGCTGCTTGCGGACCTGCTCGAGGGGATGGAGAAGATTCCTGGCGTGACCCTCTTCGGCCCCCGGGATCCCGCCCGCTGCGCTTCCGTGCTCTCCTTCCTGGTGGACGGGATGGATCCCGCGGAGACGGGATGGCGGCTCGAGAAGCGGTTCGGAATCCTCGTCCGGGCGGGTCTCCACTGTTCCCCCAACTCGCACCGGACGCTACGGACCTTCCCCGAAGGAACGGTTCGCGCGAGCCCCGGGCCGTTCACGACCCGGAAGGAGATCGCCCTCTTTCTTTCCGCCCTTCGGAAGATCCGCTGATCGACGCCGCCCGCCGAAGGATGGCGGTTGTCGACCTTCCCGCGAGGAACCTGATCGTTCGCACGGATCCGCCGCGCTCCCTGACGAATCCGGAGCCGACGATATCCTTTCCTTTCCAGTCCCCGCCCTTGACCAGCACGTGGGGGATCACGCGCTCGATCAGGGCGGCCGGGGTATCCTCCCGGAAGATCACGACGCAGGAAACACACGAGAGGGAGGCCAACAGGTAGGCCCGGTCGGCTTCCGCCTGGACGGGCCGGCCCTCTCCCTTGAGCCTTCGCACGGAGGCGTCGCCGTTCACACCCACGACCAGGACGTCGCCCAGCGCAGCGGCCTTGCGCAGGTATCTGGCATGACCGGCGTGCAGGATATCGAAGCACCCGTTGGTGAAGACGATCCGTTTCCCCTTCCCGCGAAGGCGGGAAAAGAGCTTGGCCGCCTTGCCGGCGGGGACTATCTTTTTTGCCGGGTCTTCCGGTAGGCGCGTTCGTTTCGGTCCTGAGCGCACGGAATCCTCCTCCTGACCTCGGCGACCTGGGACGGATCGATCGACGCCATCGCCAGCCCCTCTTCCTCGCCGGCGCATGCCAGCCGTTCCCCCCAGGGGGACACGATGAGCGAGCCCCCCGAATAGTGGAAATCCCCCGACCGCCCAACGGCGTTGGACGCGACGACGAAGAGCTGGTTCTCCACCGCCCTCGCGGCATTGAGCAGCTCCCAGTGCGCTTTACGGACAGCGGGCCATTGTGCGCTGAAACAGAAAAGGGTCGCCCCCGCCAAAAAATATTTCCGGGAGAGCTCCGGGAAGCGGAGGTCATAACAGATATGGGGGCCGATGACCCCGACGTCGGTCAGCGCCACCTCCGCCTTGAATCCCTTCCCGAAGTGAAGGTGCTCTCCGGACGGATGGAACAGGTGGGTCTTTCGATACTGTCCCGTGATCGCGCCGGTCGTATCGATGACATAAAGCGTGTTGTATACGTACCTCCCTGCGCGCTCGGGAAGCGATCCGGCGATCACCAGGTGTTTTTCCGACGCGAACTTGCGCAGGTCGTGCAGGATCTCCGGGGTGCTGCGGGCGAGGGCGGGCAGCCGCTCGTAGGCGAAGCCGGTGCTCCACATCTCCGGGAGAACGCAAAGTGCGGCGCCCCTTTCGGCGGCCCGCCGCAGGAGGGCGAACGCCCGTCCGGCGTTGGCCTCCACCGCGCCCATGTCGATGCGGAACTGCAGAACGGCAGCCTTGTAAGGGCGAACCATCCGGTCTCCGTGCGCCTGGAAGAATCAGAGGACGGTGCGGGCCACCGTCAGGACCACTATATGCCCGGCACCCGCCGTTTTCAAGGCGCGGGCGCATGCCCTCGCTGTGGCACCCGAGGTGTACACGTCATCCAGGAGGAGGATTTCCGGAGGCGGCCGCCGACCCGGAGGGACGTGGAAGACGTCGCGCACATTTTCCTCGCGCTCCATGAGACGCAGCCCAACCTGGGGACGCTCTCCGCCGGTCCTCCGGAGAACGAGGGGCGCGAACGGCCAACCGGCAAGGCGCGAGATCGCCCGCCCCACGAGCGCGGGAAGGTTGAATCCCCTCTGGAAATATTTGAACGACAGGATCGGGACCGGAACGACGACCGGCCGGAAACCGCCCGAAAAACGGTCGCCCCACTTTCCGAAGACGGCTTCCAGCAGCCGTTCCGCCAGGGTTTTCGCGGGAACGGCCTTCCGGGCGTACTTCGCGGCCCGGATCCCCTCCCGGACGCACCCCTCGTAGGCGAACAGCGAGCGGGCGAAATCGAAGGGAGGAGGAGTCGCGCAGGAAGGGCAAAAAGGGAGAGTTCCGCCGGCGCAGCCGTCCCCCGTGAAGGCCCCGCAGCGTGGGCACTCCTCCCCGCGATATGCGGGCCAGCTTCGGACGGAAGCTTCGGAAAGATCGCCCTCCGAAACCGGAAAAAGCGAGGTCAGGCAGCGGAACTCGGCCAGGAACCGCGCCGCCTGCCCCCGCAGGAGCCTCGCCGTGAACCCGTCCCCGGGATCAGCGGATGGAAGCCGGTGCCGCGTACTCCCTGTGTCCGTGGTCGATGGCGTAGCCGTTCCAGACTCCGCAATCGGGGCACCGGTCGGCCCACTTGATGGTGGCCTTTCCGCAGTTCGAGCAGCGGAAGGGAATGAGGTATCGCCGCTTGTAACCGAAAGCGTGCTGGTAGTGCTGGCAGGCGGACTCATAACGGCCTCTCCGCCGGAGCGCCTCCGCCAGGAGGATGTTGATGGACTCCCGCTCCGGCTCCAGCGATTCCGCCTTCAACAACTGTTCCACCGCCTCGTCGTTCATCTCCAGGCGCAGGAAAAACTTTCCCGTGAACAGGTTGATGTCGAAGTCCGAGGGGAATTCCTGGAGGAGCTCGGTGTAGACGCCGATCACGGACTGGGGGCTTTCCGTCTCGATGCCAAGGTCTTCGAGCTTGATGAGAAACACCGCGTTGCGAGTCGCTCGATAGCCCCGGAGGAGAAGATCCGTGGCTTCCGCCAGGTTCCCGCGCGACCGAACGTATTCGGACAGCGCGGTATACGCCGCACAGAACTTCGGCTGGTCCTTGATGAGTTCCCGGAGACGCCGTTCCGCGTCGTCGGTCTTCCCTTCCGCCATCCGGACGACCGCCTTCTCGTACCGGAGGGCGTCGAAAAGCGCCTGGTCCTCGGGAGTTGCGGTCTTCCCTTTGTATTTCAAGATCTTCTTCTGCATCGAGTAGGCGGGAACCATCTCCTTGCGAAGGAGGTGGATGTCCCGCAATATTTCCCAGGCGCGTGGATTTTCCCCCTCGGTGTCCTCGATGGCCTTGAGCAGGGAGAAGGCGTTGTCCAGGTCGTTCATCCTGCGGTAGAGATTCGCCAATCGGAAGAATACCGACAGGTCGGATGGATCGATCTGCTTGACCCGGGTCAGCGCCTTCACGGCCTCCAGGGGATTTCCCCGTTCCGTCTCGACGGAGGAGAGCAGGTCGAGCGCCTCGCGGTCGTCCGGGTTGACGGAGAGGCTCCGCTCGAGCTCTTTCGCCGCCTCCTGGAGCATCCCCCGCTGGAACAGCTCCGAGGCCTTGGCCACCCGCGCGCGAGCCGCCTCCCTGCGCTGCTTCTCCCGGCGTTCCTTCCAGTTCTTCGACGCCATCGTCACGTCCTTGACCAGCGTGCCGAGGATGACCATTGCCGCCCCGAGGGAGAAGGCGAGGATGGCGAGCTCGCTGACGGTGACCTCCATCTGGCGCGTGGCGGAGTAGAAGAATTGGATGTGCTGGCCGTTCAGGAGGGAGATGTAGGAAAATCCCACCAGGATGATGACGAACAGCAGGAACAGCAGTCGGACCGCCATGTGCGGAGTCCTCCGGGGTTAATGCTCCTCGGGGAGGGGGATCTCGGGGGCCGATCCCCACAGCCGGTCGAAGTTGTAGAATTCCCGAACGCTGGAAAGAAACACGTGCACCACGAAATCGCCGTAATCGAGAAGGACCCACCGTCCTTCCCGGATTCCCTCGATCCCCAGCGGCCGCACCCCGTCCTTCCGGAGCGATTTCTCGATGTGATGGGCGACGGCCGAAACCTGCCGGTCGGACGTCCCCGAGCAGAGGAGGAAGAAGTCGGTGAATGTGGCCCGTTCCCGGACGTCCAGCGCGCGGATATCGGCAGCCTTTTTCTCCTGGGCCAGCCGGGCGCACCGCAGCAGCGTATCCTGAATCGTTATGGCCGTCGCTCCTCCGGGCGATCGACGTAAAGACCATTGCCGACAATGTACCGCTCCACCTCCGGCGGAACGAGCCCCCGGATGCACATGCCCGTCCGGACTTTCTCGCGGATGTCGCTCGAAGAGATGTCCAGGGCCGGCAGCGAGGGGCAGAACAGCCTCCGCCCGCCCGGGAGGCGGTAGCTTCTTCCCAACCAACTATAGCAATGCGGGTCCTCTTTTTCAATACGGAACCCCGCCGGAGGAGCGGGTTCCGGGCCTGCGCCGGAGCGGGGAAGGAGGACGAAATCGCACGCCGAGAGAAGTTCTTCGTATCGGTGCCACGTCGACACTTCTGCGAAGGAGTCGGCCCCCATCACGAAGAGAATCTGTGCGTCCGGCAGGGCCCGCCGGAAGTCCAGTACCGTGAGGAGCGAGTAGGAAGGCCCCTCCCGCCGGATCTCGATGTCCGATGCCTCGATCCCGGGGAGACCGGCTGCGCCCGCCGAGACCATCGCGAAACGGTGATGTGCTTCCGACACGGGCTGCATCGGTTTGTGGGGCGGGTGGTGCGCCGGGAACAGGATCACGCGGGAGACCCGGAACGTCTCCTTCACCCCGATCGCCATCCGCAGGTGGCCGTTGTGGAAGGGGTCGAACGTCCCGCCGAAAAGCGCCACCGATATCCGCGGGGATTCCACTTAGGTTCTGACCTGGCCGTCCCCGAAGGCGATGAACTTCGTCGTGGTCAACTCTTCGAGGCCCATTGGGCCGAACGCGTGGATCTTGGTGGTGCTGATCCCGATCTCCGCCCCCAACCCCAGCTGGAACCCGTCGTTGAAGCGGGTGGAGGCATTGACGAGGACCAGCGAGGAGTCCACCTCGCGAACGAACCGCATCGCCCGGGCATGGTCCTTCGTGAGGATCGCCTCGGTGTGAAGCGAGCCGTAGCGGCGGATGTGTTCCATCGCCTCCTCCATCGACGAGACCACTTTCACCGCGAGGATCAGGTCGAGAAACTCGGTCCCCCAGTCCTCCTTCGATGCGGGCCTCGCCTGCGGGACGAGGCGGACGGTCTTCGGGCAGCCGCGCAGCTCGACGCCGCTCTTCACCAGCTCGGCTGCCACCGCGGGGAGAAACTCCGGCGCGGCCTTCTCGTGCACGAGGAGCGTTTCCATGGCGTTGCAGACGCCGGGGCGCTGCACCTTCGCGTTGATGCAGACGGGGATGGCCTGCCGGAGATCGGCGTCCTCGTCGACGTAGATGTGGCAGACCCCCTTGTAGTGCTTGATCACCGGGATGCGGGACTTTTCCGCCACGCTGCGGATGAGCCCCTCTCCCCCGCGGGGGATGATGAGGTCGATGAAATCCTCGGCCGCAAGCAGGCAGTCGATGGCCTTCCGGTCGGTCTGCTCGATGATCGACACGGCGTCCGCCGGCAGGCCGCTTCCCGAGAGCGCGTCCCGCAAGATACGCGAGATGGCGGTATTGGAGCGGATCGCCTCGGACCCGCCGCGGAGGATGACCGCGTTTCCGGATTTCACACACAGCGCCGTCGCATCGGCCGTCACGTTGGGGCGCGATTCGTAAATGATCCCGATGACGCCCAGGGGGATGCGCATCCGCCCCACCCAGAGGCCGTTGGGCCGCCGTCCCATCTTCAGGACCTCGCCGACCGGGTCGGGGAGGGCGATCACCTCCCCGATCCCGTCCGCCATCTGCCGGATCCGGGCGTCGGTCAGGAGGAGCCGGTCGAGCATCGCGGCGGAGAGGCCCTTGGCCTTCCCCGCATCCATGTCCTTCCGGTTTTCCGACTGGAGCCAATCCGACCGCTCTCGCAGCCCCTTCGCCATCCCGGCGAGCGCCGCGTTCTTCTTCGAGGAGTCCGCTTTCCCGAGCCGGGCCGCCGCCTCCTTCGCCGCGCGGCAGACCCGCTCCACGCGATCCTTTATTGTCGTCATCTTCCGCCCTCCGGGGACATTCTCGGGGGGGACATTCCTATTTCAAGTCTCATGTTGAGGAGTGTCCCCGTCCAGCGCGTTGAGGAGTATCCCCGCCCATCGCCGCCAGGATCGTCAGGTTGTCGCGATGGACCACCTCGGCAGGGGGTTCTTCCCCCAGGATCGCCCGGACTTCCGCGCTCTTCCGGCCCATTCCCTTCGTCACCTGCTCGCTGGACCAGGAGGTGATCCCCCGGGCGAAGACGCGCCCCCTGCGGTCGCCGATGGACACCGCGTCGCCCCTCTGAAAAGACCCCGAAACGCCAAGGATCCCCGCCGGCAGGAGGCTCTTTCCCCCCTCCAGGAGAACCTTCTTCGCCCCGTCGTCGACCGCGATCATTCCATGCGGCTGCAGGGCGTGGGCGATCCACAGCTTCCGGCTGCGCGCCTTGGCCTCCCCCCGGGGGAGGATCAGGGTGCCGGCCTCTTTCCCGTCGAGGACGTCCAGGATGGAGCGCCGCGACAAGCCGTCGGCGATGACTACCGGGGTTCCCCAGGAGGTCACGACCCGGGCGGCAAGGAGCTTGGATCCCATCCCTCCGGTCCCCACCGACCCGCCTCTCACCCCGGTGGACCGGAGGATGTCGTCGTCGATCTTCGCAAGGAGCGGGATCCGCTTCGCATCAGGGAAGCGGTGGGGATCCCGCGTGTACAGCCCGTCGCTGTCGGTCAGTAGGAGCAGCAGGTCCGCTCCCATCAGCTGCGTCACCAGCGCCGCCAGGTGATCGTTGTCTCCGAGCCGGATCTCCTCGGTGGCCACCGTGTCGTTCTCGTTGATGATCGGAACGATGCCTCGGGAGAGCAGGGTCTCCAGCGTGTTCTTCGCGTTGAGGTAGCGCTCCCGGTTTTCGAAGTCCTCGTGCGTGAGGAGGAGCTGCCCGACCTTCAATCCCCGTTTCTCGAACGCCCGCTCGTACGCCCGCATCAGCGTTGTCTGTCCCACGGCGGCGGCAGCCTGCTTGAGGGCGATCGTGCGGGGGCGGTCCGCCATGCCCAATTTCTTTCTGCCGGCGGCGATGGCTCCCGAGGTGACCACCACGACGTCGATGCCGCGGGACTCCCGGATCCTTGCGACCTGGGCCGCGAGGGAGCGGATCGTCGGCTCGCGCAGGCCCAGCGACGCGTCGGTCAGCGTGCCGCTGCCCAGCTTCACGATGATCCGGCGGATCTTTCGGGAACGAAGGAAAGCCGCTCGCTGTTCTGCAATGTCAGGTAGCATCGGGTGCTCTCTTCTTCCGGAACGTCAACATGCCGTCGAGGAGGGTCGCGATCCCTTCGCCGGTGGCGGCGGAAATATAATAGACGCTCGCAACCGGGAAATTCAACCGTGCAAGGGCTTTTTCGGCGGATTCCCGCGCGCCGGGGAGGTCCATCTTGTTGAATGCGAGGATCGTCTGCCTGCCCGCCAGTTCCGGCAGGAACTTCTCCATCTCTTCCCGTACGGTGTGGGTTGCCTCAACGATCCTCTCGACGGGGTGGGAGGCGTCGACCACATGTACGAGACCTTCGGTACGCTCGGCGTGCTTCAGGAAGCGATGACCCAGTCCCGCCCCGCGATGGGCCCCTTCGATCAGCCCGGGCAGGTCCGCCACGACGAACTCCTCGTCCCGGTGCGAGACGACTCCCAGAACCGGAGAAAGGGTCGTGAACGGGTAATCGGCGATCTTGGGCCTTGCCCGGGAGATCCTGGACAGGAGGGTCGATTTCCCGGCGTTGGGCAGCCCGACCAGCCCGATGTGCGCGATCAGCTTGAGCGTAAGGTGCAGCCGGCGTTCCACGCCGGGCCTGCCGGGATCCGCGCGGTCCGGCGCCTGGTTGGTGGCCGATGCAAAAGCGGAGTTTCCTCGCCCCCCGCGCGCTCCGGCAGCCGCGACGAAGGCGTCCCCCTCTTTCGTGAGGTCGGCAAGGACTTCCCCGGTTTCCTCGTCGCGGACGATCGTCCCCGGCGGGACGGCGATGACCAGGTCGGGGGCGTTCTTCCCGTACCTGTTTTTCCCCATGCCGTGCTGGCCCCGCTTGGCCTTGAAGATCTTCCGGTATCGGAAATCGAGGAGGGTGGAGAGGTGGGGGCTGACCTGGAGAAGGACGCTTCCCCCGTTGCCACCGTTGCCGCCGTCGGGCCCGCCCCTGGGGACGAACTTCTCCCGGCGAAAGCTCAAGCATCCCCGGCCGCCGTCCCCCGAGCGGACGGTGATGGCGGCTTCATCTATGAAGGGCATGAAGGGGGGTGGGATTACGAAAGGGCGAGGACGGACACCCTCTTCCGGTCCTTGCCGAACCGGTTAAACTGCACCGTGCCGTCGATCAGGGCGAACAGGGTGTGGTCCTTGCCCATCCCCACGTTGGTCCCTGGATGGACGGGCGTCCCCCGCTGTCTCACGATGATCGATCCGGCGGTGACGTACTGCCCGCCGAAGCGCTTCACGCCGAGCCGCTTGCTCTGGCTGTCGCGCCCGTTCCGGGAACTGCCGACCCCTTTTTTATGCGCCATATCCTATGACCTTCCCGCAGGAGGGGAGGTTACCCCACCCGGATCTCCTGGATGGAGAGCCTGGTGAAGGGTTGGCGATGCCCCTGCTTCTTTGCGAACCCTTTTCGCCGCTTGTACTTGTAGATGACGATCTTCTTCGCCTTTCCCTCGCCGAGCGCCCTGCAGACGACCTTCGCGTTCGGGACGGTCGGAGTTCCAATGGTCGTGCCGCCTTCGGAGGAAACGAGCAGCACGTCCGTGAGTTCCACGGTACTTCCGGCCTCGACCGGGAGCTTCTCCACGTTTACGATGTCACCGGGGGAAACCCGCAACTGCTTCCCGCCGGACCGGACCACGGCATACATGATGGTACCCCCGTCCTTCCGCAACCGGAATTATTCAATGTAAAAGACTGCAGATGGTCTGTCAACTCCGAAATTGCCGCTCCTGGTGGTATATTTAGATCCATCCTTGAGCGCAAGGGGGAAGGTCGCCTACTTTCATGAAGAGGGACGTCCTGATCGTCGGAGGGGGACCCGCCGGGCTGCTGCTGGCGCACCATTTCCAGGAGGACGGGATCGATTACCACGTCCTGGAGCGGGGGAAGGTGGCGCAGGCGTGGCGGGCGATGCGGCCGGGCATGGTGCTCCTGTCCCCCTCGGTGCCGGGGACCGACTGGACCTCGCTCACGCTCCAGCACCCCCTATGGACGTTGCCCGGCGTGCGGAAGCCGTTTCCCACCCGCGAGGATTTTCTCTGCTACGTCGAGGCGTTTTCCCGGGAACACGCGCTCCGCATCGGGGAAAACGTTGCTGCGACGAAGGTGGTCGCGGCGCCCGGGGGATTCCGTGTCTCGACCACAGCGGGGGAGAGTTTCTGCCGCTTCCTCGTGCTGGCGTCGGGCGCCTCCACGTCCCCCGCCTTTCCCGACATTCCGGGCATCCCGCTCAATTCCCACGTGGTCCATTCCTGCGATTTCGTCCACTGCATGGCCTACGCGGGGAAGCGCGTCCTGATCATCGGCGGCGGGAACTCCGCGGCGGAGATCGCGATCGAGCTGGCCGGTACGGCCAGGGTGACGCTGTGCACCCGCGGGCCGTTGCGCTTCTTCAGCGAGACGGGGGAACTGGAGCACATCCGGGGATCCTCGGAAAGCGTCCTCAAGGAACTGATCCGGTTCGGGATCATCCATCTCCGGGAGGCCGATCCCGCCCTGTCCGTCGCGTACCGCCGGGTGCGCTTCCGGTCGGGGGACGAGCGGGAGTTCGACTGGATCCTCTGCGCGACGGGCTACCGCCCGAAGTGGATCCCCATAGAGGGGGGAGAAATACAGAAAGACACGGACGGCTACCCGGTGATCTCCGGAGTGGGGGAATCCACCGTCCCGGGCCTGTATCTCTGCGGCTCCCTCGCGCGCTTCAACCGCCGGTGCGCCTTCATCCACGGCTTCCGCAACTACGTCGAGAAAGTCTTCTGGGACATCGCCGACCGACTGTAGGCTCAGGAGGCGCCTTCCGCGATCGGCTCCTGCGTCCGCTTCGCCGCAATCGGCTTTGCCTCCAGGCACTGCAATCGTTTGATTCAGCCCCCAGCCGCGGGGTCCTTCTTCCTTTCGTCATGGAGCGTGAAATCGGGCAGACGGTACTGGACAGCTTCCGCGAGGTGGGGGAGAGAGACCGTTTTCTCTCCCGACAGATCCGCGATCGTACGGGCCACGCGGCAAACCCTGCCCAGTGCCCTGCCGGAAAAACTCAGGCGGTCGGCGGCCCGGGTGAGAAACGCGCGGGCATCGGGCGAGAGGTGGGAGGCCAGCTCGGAAAACGGGGCGCGCACCGTGCCGTTGGCACGGCAGAAGCGGCCCGAGTATCTCCTTTCCTGGACGTTCCGGCATCGCTTCACGCGTTCGCGCACTGCAGCGGACGCCTCTCCCGAGGCGGGCCCGCACCAGTCCGCCCCTGCCATCGGGAGGACGGACACCGACAGGTCGATCCGGTCGAGGAGCGGCCCGGAGAATTTCTGGCCGAACCGGGAGAGAAGCGGCGGCGAGCACCGGCAGATCCGACGGGGATGGCCGGCGTTCCCGCAAGGGCAGGGGTTGGTCGCCGCCACTAGCAGGAAGCGGCATGGGAAGCAGAAAACGTTTCCCGCCCGCGCGATCCGGATTTCTCCCGATTCGAGCGGCTGGCGAAGCGCCTCCCTCGCCTCGCGCCGAAACTCCGAAAATTCGTCCAGGAAGAGGACGCCCCCGTGGGCGAAGGAGATCTCCCCGGGATGGGGGGGGTTCCCGCCGCCGATCAACCCGGCGGGAGAAACGGTGTGGTGAGGGGTCCGGAAGGGCCTGCGGGAGATGAGGCGAGGCCAGGGAGGCTCGGCTGCCGCGCTGTACACCTGCGCCGTCTCCAGCGCCTCCCCCTCTTCGAAGCCGGGCAGGATGCCCGGGATCCGTTCGGCGAGCATCGTTTTTCCGCACCCCGGGGGGCCGATGAGCAGCAGCGCATGGCATCCCGCCGCCGCGATCTCCAGGGCCCTCCGGGCAACCGGCTGTCCGACGACCTCCCGCAGGTCCGGGGCGGGGGCCTCATCGAGGCCGGAGAAATTGTCCCCCTGCGGTACCATGCGAGAGGCCGCATTCCCGGATAGGGCGGAAACCGGTCGCGCAGCGTCGCCGCCGGAAAGACGTCGATGCCCGGGACCAGGAGCGCTTCGGCCGCGTTTGCGGCAGGGATCATGATTCCGTCCAGCCCGAGCCGTCTTGCCAGGAGGCTCTGGGAAAGCACTCCACGGACCGGTTTGAGGGAGCCGTCCAGCGAAACTTCCCCGGCAACCAGGTGATCCCGGAGGGCGTCTGACGGAAGGGCACCTTCGGCGCAGAGGATGGAAAGGGCGATGGGCAGGTCGAGGAGCGCCCCGTCCTTCCGGATGTCGGCGGGTGCGAGGTTGATGGTCACTTTCCTTCCGGGGAAGGGGAAGCCGGAGTTGCGGATGGCGATGCGGATCCGGTCTCCGCTCTCCCGCACGGGGCCTCCCGGCAGGCCCACGACGGTGTAGGAAGGAAGTCCCTGGGAGATGTCGGTTTCCACCTCGACGGGAATGGCCTCGATCCCCAGCATAGTGGAGGCGTGGACGCGGACGAGCATGCGGGAGACCTCCCTGGCTGTCGGGCAGGATCTGGACCACGGCCGTTTCGGAGAGGAAAGAGAGCAATCCATGTGCCGGCTCCGCGGGCAGGACAGGAAAGGGAAAGGTGCCGCGTGAGGAAATGGGTCGGTTTCCTGTTCGTACTGTGGACGGAAATCAAGGGTCGATTTCCGAACGCACAGGACCCGTTATTCCATGCAGTATACGGGAAGGGAAAGGCAGGGACTATTTCACACCGGGGCGCGTGATTTCCCGACCGAGCCGGTCGGCGAGCCGGGCGGCTTCCCGGAATTCGGCGGCGGGAAGAGGAAATGGGCCGAAGCGGTCCCGGTGATAGAGCGCAAGGAACCGGGATGCATCCCCGGCGAGAGCCGGCTTCTGCCCGGCGGCGCGAAGAAGCATCTCCTCCAGAGTGACCCCCGGCGTGCGCCGGTACCCGCGGGCGGCCAGACGGCGCAGCAGGCGGGTGTATGGCCTTGGGGGGCGTGCCTCTCCCTTGCCCTGCCCGGCGAACGACTCCCTTTGTGACGCAGCGCCGAGAACTCTCCGTAGGAGGATCGCGAGGAGGAGCGGCGTGAGGAGGACGGCGGCCAGCAGGCCCGCCCGGCGGCGAACCTCCCCTCCCGCGGAGAAAGCGCGCCGCATGTCGGCTTTTGCCCGCCCGAGTGCGGCCCATCCTTCCGACACGCTTTCCGCCTGCATCTTCAGGGAATAGTCGACCACGTACTTGTTCCACCGCTGCCGCGCCCAGTCGATGTAGATGCCCACCTTCCCGGTCCGGGCGAAGAAGGGGGAGTGCTCCCCGAGCGGCGGCGTGGCGTCCAGCGTCACCCACCTGCCTCCGATCCAGGCCTCCGTCCATGCATGCGCGTCGGACATCCGGACGATGAGGTATTTCCCGACGTCGCTCCATTCCCCGCCCAGGTATCCAGCCGCTACGCGCGCGGGAACGCCTGAGGCACGCAGAAGGAGGGCCAGGGCGGTGGCGTAATGCTCGCAGAAGCCCGCCCTCTTGGCGAAGAGGAACTCCCGGACCGAGAAAGCCGGATCGATGAGCGTGTACCGGTAGCCGGTCCGGAAATGCCGCAGCGCGAGCTCCGCCCGCTCCGCGTCCGAACTCCCTCCCGCGGTGACCTTAGCGGCCAGCGCGCGGATGTCGTCCCACCCGGACGGCAGCTCCAGATATTCGCGCTCCCGGGGAAACCCGGCAATGCGGCTGCGCGGCGCTTCGTGGAAAAACTGCAGGCGATAGCGCAGGGCGGTGTGACCCGGCTGCGACAGGGAGAAGTTCCCTTCCTCCTCCATCCAGATTTCGCCCAGGCTTCCCTCGAAGAGGAAGGGACTCCCATATACGAACAGGGCAGGGTTGTCCATCGCCTCCAGGGTAATCTCTGCCGTCGAGAGGCGGACGCCCAGCGGGGCCGGGACGACGAGGTAGGTGAACCCGCTCCGCACGACGCGCAGGCGGGATCCCCAGGGGCGTTTCCACGCCGTTCCGTCGAACCGCGAATACACGGCCCCCCGCAGGTAGAGGGAAAGCGGGGAAGCTCCCGGAGGCAGCGCCGGGAATTCCACCCGCGCCACCACGCGCCGGTCCGCCTTTATTCCCGTCACGTCCCTGAGGGAGATCGTGTCGGAGAAACCGGTGAACCCCTCGGCGCGCCCGAGGCGGCGCAAAATCTGCCCGATCCCGATCCGGGGAGTCACGGCGAAGAGGATCGCGGTGATCAGGAACCCTCCCGTCGCCGAGAAGAGAAGAAGCTTCGCCGCGAAGCGGGGGCGCACGGGGCGGGCGGTTTCGCCCTCTTCCTCCCGCTGCCCGATCTGGAGGGCCCACATCCCTTCCGCGCATAGACCGAGATAGAGGAAGGCGAAGGCGGCGAACTGGATTTCCGTGGTGGTTGCGGCGGCAGCGAGAAATTCGAGGAAGGAGATGGTGCACAGCTGCCAGCCGTCGCGCGCGTTCTTGGGGAACAGGAACTTCACCGACTGGATTCCCAGCACGAGCACGGATACCGAGAAGAGCAGGTCGCCGCTTCCCAGGAGGAGGTCGGCGCCGGACGCGGCGAAGGCGAGGGCGACCAGGGGGACGGTGAGCCGCCGTAACCCCTCGCGGGAGGCCCCTGCCCGGTCCAGGAAAACTCCCGCGATGAAGGCGGCGAAGGAGGCCAGGAGCGCCGCGCGGGACACCTCCGTCAGCAGGGCCAGGAGGAGCAGTCCGCAGACCCACTGCGCTCGCAGGATCCACCAGAGGAAACCTGCCCGGGAGACGGGAGGGCGGTGGCTGCTCACGTCAAGTCCCCCTCCCGGAAAGGGTGCCGTCGCATTCGACCAGCGCCAGGAAGGTCAACGCCCGTGGTCTGCGGCCGCCGCCGGAGGCGTCCACGCCGAGCCGGTCGCCGACCCAAAGCCGGTACGGCTTTCCCTTCCTCTCGCACCGGAGGACAAAATCGCATGCCCGGGAGACGAGCCGCTCGAACTCATGGGGAGGGCAGGGCGCGGGGAGATGCAGGTCCGATACGGGGGCCGCCTCCCGCTCGCGTTCCTTGACCATCCATTTCCCCATCCGCGCGGACGCCTTCCAGTGAATGTCCCGGACGGCATCGGCGGGCAGGTGCTCGCGGGCTCCGCGGATCGCCGTCCCCTGCCTGCCGGCGGGCGCGGCGCCCCCCGACGGGTCGGGGGCGGCCAGGATCGCTTCGGGCTCCCCCGCGCCGGAAGGTGCGGGATACACCAGCAAGGAGGTTTCCGTCGCCGCGTCCATCGACTTTTCGAACAGGGCGAATGGGAACAGGGTGGAGACAGCGCAGGAAACGGGAGGAAGCGCTCCCCTTCGCTCCGGGCGGAAAGAGAGGACGCGGGTTGCCGAGCCGCCGGCCGATATTTCCGGAAAACGCGCCGTCAGGCGGGTTCCCCCGAATGCGAGGCCCACCGTGAGCGACATCGCGGGAAAGCGCTTCCCTGCCGCGGAGCACGTCACGGCCAGGAGGCTCTCGCGGGAGGCGAAGGCTTCCGAGGCGGGCCGGACCTGTACGGAGACTCCCCGGATGCACCACTCCGAGAGGATCCCCGATAAGATGATGAGACTCAAGTTCATGCTGAGGGCGATGTAGAGGAGGTTGTTGCCCGTGTTGATCGCCGCCGCGCCCACACCGAGCGTGAGGAGCAGAAATCCCTTTCCTTCGGTCGTCACCCGGAGCCTGCGCGGGAGACGGAACTTCCCGCGGAACCCGGAGAGGGCCCCTTTCATACCGGCGGCGGGACGGCCTCGAGGATTTCTTCGATCACCGCCGCCGCGGCCTCGGCGGATGCGTCCCCCCCGGGAGATCCTTTCAGAAAGATGCGGTGGCACAACACGGCCGGCGCCACCCTCTTGACATCGCCGGGGACAACGTGGTCCCGGCCCGTGAGGAACGCCAGCGCCTGAGAGGTGCTCTTGAGCCCAATTGCTCCGCGGGGGGACGCCCCCAGCCGCACCGCCGGATGCGTCCGCGTCGCTTCCACGATCCGGTAGATGTAGGACACGACCGGCTCGCGCACCGTGACCTGGTTTACCAGGATGCGGCATTCCCGCATCTGCTCGGAGAGGAGGACGGGCAGGACGCCGTCCCGGCTGGTGAACAGGTTGTTTTCCCGTATCAGCCGCAGTTCCGAATTCCGGTCCGGGTAGGAAAGCCGCAGCCGGAGATTGAACCGGTCGAGCTGGGATTCAGGGAGGGGATAGGTTCCGTGCTGATCGAAGGGGTTCTGGGTAGCGATGACCAGGAAGGGGTCGGGCAGGGCGTACGTCCGGTTCTCCACGGTGACCTGGCGCTCGCTCATTCCTTCGAGCAGGGCGCTCTGCGCCCTCGGGTTGCTCCGGTTGATCTCGTCCGCGAGGACGATGTTGGCGAACAGGGGACCGGGAGAGAACGTGAAGTTCCGCTTGTCCGCGTCGAAGATGTGGACCCCGAGAACGTCCTGCGGGAGAAGGTCGCTCGTGAACTGCACGCGGCGGAACGTCCCCGAGATGCTCGCGGCGATGGCTCGCGCCAGCGTCGTCTTCCCCGTTCCCGGCATGTCCTCCAGAAGGATGTGCCCACCCGCCAGGAAGGAGGAAATCGCAAGCTCCACGGCTTCCCGCTTCCCGAGAAGGACCGACTCGACGTTGTCGCGCAGCCGATGGATCGCCGATCTGGCTTCCGCGAAGTCCATGTCTTTTATTATCGCCGAAAGGAATTTCGTTCTTTGGGGTTTTTTTGGAATGGAAGTTGAAGGCATTCCCGCCCATTCCCCGGAAGGGAGAAGCCATGCGGAAGATTCCCGGCCGCAACGACAGGCCGCTGGAGACGTCGGAGGAGGCGGACCTCTTTCGAGTGGCCTTTCCGGAGGACTGGGAGCGGATGCGAAGCGTGGCCCGTGGGGAGGAAACGGCCGACGCGGCGCGGAAGGCGCGATGGGAGGCGACGGTCGAGATCGTCCGCCGGGCCCTCTCGGCTCCCCCTTCCCTCCCCGAGCCGTTCCGGTCGGCGGCCGACGTGTTCGACCGCTATCGCTACCTTCTGGCGGACCTTCCGGTCGAGGCGTTCATCGTCCTCCTGCTGGACGTCAAGAACCGGCCGATGCAGGATATCCGTGTCTCGACCGGGATCCTGAACGGAAGCCTCATCCACCCCCGGGAAGTGTTTGCCCCCGCCGTCCGGGAACGGGCCGCCTCGATCCTTCTGGTCCACAACCACCCCAGCGGCGACCCCGCTCCGAGCCCCGAGGACCGGGAGGTCACGAAACGCCTTCGTTCGGCGGGAGGAATCGTGGGGATCGCGGTTCTCGATCATGTCATAATAGGCGACGGTTCCTTCTACAGCTTCCGGGAGGAAGCGGATTGGTGATGACGGGCGCAATCAAGTCCCTCGCGATATTTTTTCTCACCCTCCTCAGTTCGCTGGGCGCGTTCCTCTGCGGTGCGGTTGCACGTTCCGAGGGCGCCGCCGGCAGGGTCATGGGGTGGTGGGGAAGGGGGGTCATCCGGCTCGGCGGATGGCGGGTCCAGACGGAAGGCCTGGAACGCCTGCCGGAAGGGGGGGCGATCCTCGTGTCGAACCACCAGAGCCTTGTGGACATCCCCCTCTTTCTCTCGGTGTTCCCGAGGGAGATCAAGTTCCTGGCGAAGAGGGAACTGGGGGAAATTCCCCTCTTCGGGAAGGCGATGGGTTTCGCCGGAAACCTGTTCATCGACCGGGACGACCCGCGCGACGCGGTCCACCTGATGCGGGAGGCGGTCCGGAGAATTGCAAAGGGGCAGGTCGTCGTCGTTTTCCCCGAGGGGACGCGCAGCCCCGACGGCGAGATCGGGGAGTTCAAGACCGGGGCGTTCTACATCGCCCAAAAGGCGGGCGTCCCCATTCTGCCCGTCTATATCGACGGCGGCCGGCACGCCCTCCCCAAAGGCTCCCTCCTCTTCCAACCGGCGGAGATGGTGGTGCGCGTCCTGGAGCCGATCCTCCCCGAAAGCAGCGGCTCCTCCTCCAAGCAGGCGATCGCGGAGGAGGCGAGGCGCCGGATCCTCTCCGCCCGCGCAGCCCGGACACGAGGTCCGGGCGCGAGCGGGCGAGAATCCAACCGGAAGAGATCATTATTGAAGGAGGATTCGAGCTCCGAGCCGGCGCCGACGAGGATCCGGCCTCGGGAGTAGTTCTGGCGGGATCCGGGTAGCGAGGAAGCCATATCGTCGCCGTTTCATGATACGTTTTATGGTTGCGAGGTGAAGATGCCGCTGCGCGTCGTGCCCCTGGGAGGGCTCGGGGAGATCGGGCTGAACTCCATGCTGTTCGACGACGGGGAGTCGGCCCTCCTGATCGACGCGGGGCTGATGTTTCCCGACGACACGATGCTGGGGATCGACTACGTCATCCCCGATTTCGACGTCTTGCGGGAAGTGGCTCCGCGCCTGAAAGGGCTCCTTCTCACCCACGGCCACGAAGACCACATCGGGGCGGTCTCGTTCCTCCTCAAGGAGTTCGACGTCCCGGTCCATGGAACCCCGCTGACGCTCGGTCTTCTCCGGCACCGCCTCGAAGAGTACGACCTGGACGGGGCGGCAAGGCTCGTCACGATCGGCAGGTCCGAGCGTTTCCGCCTGGGGAGCTTCGACATCGAGGCCTTCCCGGTCTGCCACAGCATCCCCGATGGCGTCGGGTACATCCTGCGCTGCGGGGAGGGTGTTTTTGTCCACACCGGGGACTTCAAGATCGATCCGCGCCCGCCCGACGGCGTCCCGACCGCCGTCGCCCGTCTCGCGCGCCTGGCCTCCGAGGAGAGGGTCACGGCGCTGTTCTCCGATTCCACCAACGTGGAGCGGGAAGGGCACAGCCTGCCGGAGGCGTTCGTGGGGGAGGCGCTGTCGGAGATCTTCGGGGACGCGCAGGGGCGGGTCATCGTAGCGATGTTCTCCTCCAACATCCACCGGATCCAGGGGGTGCTCACGGCGGCCGCCCGCCACGGCCGCCGGGTGGCGCTCTGCGGCAGGAGCATGGTCCGCAACGTCGCCACCGCGCTGGACCTCGGGTGCATGAAGCTCCCGCGTCCCGACGTCCTGCTTCCCGTCGAGGAAGCGGAGACGCTGCCCGACCGGAGCGTCGTCGTGCTGACGACGGGGAGCCAGGGGGAGCCCCGCTCCGCGTTGACGCTCATGGCGCTGGGCGAGCACAAGCACGTCCGGGTCCGGGAGGGGGACACCGCCGTCCTTTCCTCCAAGTTCATCCCGGGAAACGAGCGGGCGATCGCCAGCGTGATCAACCACCTGTTCCTGGCCGGCGCGGAGGTGCTCCACGAAAGGATTTCCGAGGTCCACGTCTCGGGCCACGCCAGCCGCGAGGAGCTGAAGATCATGATCGGCACGGTGCGGCCGAAGATCTTCATCCCGATCCACGGCGACCCGCGCTTCCTCTTTCGGCACAGGAACCTGGCGAGAGAAATGGACGTCCCGCACTCCGAGGTGGCCTTGAACGGGGACATCCTGGAATTTTCGGGAGGGGAGCTGGCGAGGGCCGGAAAGCTCGCCGTCGGCCGTTTTTTCGTGGACGGGAAAGGGGTGGGCGACGTGGAGAGCTTCATCCTCAAGGACCGGTACCAGCTTTCGCAGGTGGGGATGGTGATGGTGGTCCTGGTCCTCTCCTCCACAACCGGGGAGATCCTGTACGGGCCGGACATTTTGACCCGGGGCGTCGTCACGGAGAACGGCTCCGAGGCGAGCGTCGAGGAGGCCCGGGGGATCGTGCTCAAGACGTGGGAGGATAGCGGCGTCGAGGCGAGGAAGGACCTCACGGAGATCCAGACCGACATCCGGAAGGCGCTGCGCCGGTACTTCAACAAGCGCCTCGAGCGCAAGCCGGTGATCCTCCCCGTGGTACTGGAGCTTTAGATGGGAGAGAAGATCCGACGGGACGCCCTGGCCATCCTGTTTTTGACCATCGGGATCTTCCTCACGGTGGCGCTGGTGTCGTTCCACCAGGTCGATCCTTCCCTCTCCGCCTGGAGTTCCGGGGCGGGAGGAATCAGGAACTGGGGGGGATGGGTGGGCGCGATCCTCTCCGATCTGCTGCTGCAGCTGTTCGGAATCGGGGCCATCGGTTTCCCCGCCCTGTGCCTGGCTCTCGCCTACTGGACCTTCCGCGGGGAGGGGATCTCCGGAAAGTGGGGCCGGGCCGCGGGGGGGCTGATCGCCGTCTGCTGCCTGCTCGGGGTCTTGAGCTTCTTCACCGGGCACATCCGGATCCTCGACCAGGGCATCTTCCTGCCGGGGATCGTGGGATACCTGCTGGGAGTCAATTTCTTCGGGAGGCTGCTGAACCCCGTGGGGGGGCTCCTCTGCCTCTCCGCGCTCCTGCTCTTTTCCCTTATGCTGTTCACCGGACTGCCGCTCTCCGGCATACCCTCCCTCTGGCGGCGAAAGACGAGCCCCGAGAAGGTCCGCGCCATGGTCAAGGAAAAGCTGTCCCCGAAAGAGGAGTGGGAGCCGTCGAGCCCGCATCCGGAGCCCCCGAGGGAGGCGCCCCCACCGCGCATCGTTGCGCCCTCCCCCGCCCCCGCCGAGCCCGCGCAGGCCGCACGGGCGGCCGGCAAGGAGTTCGTGCTCCCGCCGCTGGAGCTGCTGGAGCCTGCCGTTGCGGGAGGAAACGGCGCGGACGAGGAATCCCTCCACAGGAACGCGGAAACCTTGATCGAAAAACTCTCCCAGTACGGGATCGACGGCACGATCACCGAGATCCGGACCGGGCCCCTCGTCACCACGTACGAATTCCGGCCGGCGCCGGGGATCAAAGCGATCCGCGTCGTGGGGATGGCGGACGATCTGGCGCTGGCGATGCGATGCGAATCGGTCCGCGTTGTCCCCAACATCCCCGGAAAGGGAGTCATGGGTTTCGAGATCCCCAACGAGGGACGGGCCCGCATCAACCTCCGGGAAATCCTCGGAAGCCGGCCTTACGCGGAGTCGGAGGCGACTCTGTCGCTTGCCCTCGGGAAGGACATCTTCGGCGAACCGGTCGTCCGGGACCTCTCGAAGATGCCGCACCTCCTGATCGCCGGCGCCACAGGGTCGGGGAAGAGCGTCGCCCTCCATACCATGATCCTGTCGATCCTGTTCCGCGCGACGCCCGAGGAGGTGAGGTTCATCCTGGTCGACCCCAAGATGCTCGAGCTCACGCCCTACGAAGGGATCCCCCATCTCTACCATAACGTTCTCACCCAGTCGAAGGAGGCGGGGCAGGTGCTCAAGTGGGCGGTGGGGGAGATGACCGGGCGCTACCAGCTCATGCAGGAAAACGGTGTCCGGCACATCGACGCCTACAACCAGCTCGTGGAGAAGCGTTCGCGCTCCGCGTTTCGCCCGAAGACACGGAACGGGGAGGGGGAAGAGCTGGTCCGCCTTCCTTACATCGTCATCGTGATCGACGAGCTGGCCGACCTCGTCATGACAACCGCGTCGCGCAGAGAGTTCGAGGATACCATTACCCGCCTGACCCAGATGGCGCGAGCGGCGGGGATCCATCTCATCTTCGCCACCCAGAGGCCTTCCGTGGACGTGCTTACGGGCGTGATCAAGGCGAACTTCCCGGCGCGAATCTCCTTCAAGGTGGCGTCCCAGTACGACTCCCGGACCATCCTGGAGCAGTCCGGCGCGGAGACGCTCCTGGGTTATGGGGACATGCTCTTCCTCCAGCCGGGCGTCGGAGGGATCCTGCGCCTCCACGGCCCCTACGTGGGAGAGGGAGAGATCCAGCGTGTCGTGGAGCACCTCCGTACCCAGGGGGCGCCGGTCTACGAGCCCTCCATCACGATCCAGGCGCCCGAAGAGGAGCCCGACCCGTCGAGGGACGAGAAGTTCGACGACGCCGTGGAGGAGGTGGCGCGGGCCGGCCGCGCCTCCGTGTCGCTCCTCCAGCGCCGGCTGCAGATCGGCTTCAACCGGGCAGCCCGGATCATCGAGGAGATGGAACGGCAGGGGATCGTCGGGCCCTCCGAGGGGGGGAAGCCGCGGGAAGTGTATGTGACCCGCAAGGACTCATGATCCAAGCCGTCATTTTCGATTTCGGCAACGTGATCTGCGCGTTCGATAACGACGTCTTCCTCCGGAACCTGATTTGCCATACCGACAGGCGTTTCGACGATTTGAAGATGGCGATCTACGCATCCGACCTGCCGGCCCGGTACGAAACCGGCCGGATCTCCTCGGAGGATTTTTTCCGCGAGGCGGCAAGAAGGGGAAACCTGTCGGTTTCCAGGGAGGATTTTTTCAAGGCCTTCACGGGGATCTTCACTCCCATCCCCTCCACGTTCCGGCTCATCCGCCAGCTCAAGGAGAGGTACAAGATCGGGCTGTTGTCGAACACGAACGAGTGGCACTTCGAGCATTACTTCAAACAGGTAGAGATCTTCCCCCTGTTCGACTCCGTGACGGTCTCCTTCGAGGTCAAGGAGATGAAGCCGGGAGAGAGGATCTACCTCGACGCCGTCGGGAAACTTCGGGCCCGGCCCGAGGAATGCGTCTACATCGACGACATCGAGGCGTACGCCGAGGGGGCACGGCGGCTGGGGCTACAGGGGATCCGCTACGTCTCCCACGGAGCCCTTCTGGAGTCCCTGGACGCAGTCGGTGTCCGAGTCCCGAGCCTCTGACACCGGGCCGGCGGCGCACACCTCGGTTGGTGTAAGATAGAGAGAGTCTTTCAGGAAAGGAGCGTCCCTCGTTGAGGCACGCATGGGCACGGGCCGCGCTGGCGGCCCTCTTTGTTTTTCTTGCGGCAGCCTCCGTGGCGACGGGGACGGAGGAAACCGGGGAGGCCCTCCTGCAGAGGGTGGCCGGAAAGTATGCGACCGCCCGGACGTTTTCCGCACGGTTCCGCCAGGAGGTCCCGCTGCAGAACCTGGGGATCGTGCGCAAGTCCTCCGGGCAGGTCTATTTCGAGCGGCCCCTGAAGATGCGGTGGGATTACCGCGGCAAGGACGCCCAGATCTTCCTGGCCGACGGGGAACACCTGTTTTTCCGGCCGGCCGATTCTCCCCAGGTTTTCCGGCGGAAGATCGACGAGAAGGCGCTCGGCGGGAAGGTCCCGCTCCTGCTGCTCTTCGGGAAGGGGGAGATCACGGAACTCTTCCGGGTGGAGGAGGCCGTCCCGAGGAAGGGTGGCGGCGAAACCGCCCTGCGGCTCGTTCCACGCGGCGACGACGCACCGGAAGTGCGCCGTATCGACCTGGTCGTGGGGAACGGAGACCTTCTGGTTCGGGAGATCCACATCTATGACCGGATGGGCGGGGCCAATCACCTTTACCTGGAGGGGACGACCCTCGATCCTTCCCTGCCTTCCCGGCTGTTCCGCTTCCGGAAGCCTGCCGGCGTCGAGATCGTTGACGGATGATTCCGCGAAAGGCTCCCACGGTGCGCATCCTTACGCTGGGGTGCGCGAAGAACACGGTGGACACCGAGGTGATGACCGGTCTTCTCGCCGAGGAGGGTTGCCGGGTCGTCGCCGGCGGGCGAGCGGACGTGGCCATCGTCAACACCTGCGGCTTCATCCGCGACGCGAAGGAGGAATCGATCGGGGAGATCCTGGCTTGGGGACAGGCCAAGGAAAAGGGGAGGATCCGCCGCCTGGTCGTGGCGGGCTGCATGGCGACCCGATACCGGGAGGATCTTCCGAAGCTCCTTCCGGAAGTCGACCTTTTCATCGGGCCGGGAGACCTTCCCGCCCTCCCGGGTCTCATCCGGAAAATGTTCGAGGGGGAGGCTCCCCGCACCCATATCGTGGAGGCGGCGCTCGGCGACGAGGCCTACCGGAGCCGCGTTTCCGTGGAAGGGATCGCATCGGCGTTTCTGAAGATCCTCGAGGGGTGCGACAACCGCTGCTCCTACTGCGCGATCCCCATGATCCGGGGGCCTTTGAAGAGCAGGTCGAAGGAGTCCATCCTGGCGGAAGCCCGTCTGCTCGTCCGCCGGGGAGCCCGCGAGGTCAACCTGATCGGACAGGACATCACTTCGTACGGCGCGGACCGGGGGGAGAAGAGGGCGCTTGCGCCCCTCGTACGGGAAATCTGCGCGATCCGGGGCATCCGATGGGTGCGGCTCCTGTACTTGTACCCGGGAAGGATCGACGATTCCCTGATCGATCTCCTTGCGACGGAAAAGAAGATCTGCCGTTACCTCGACATCCCCGTCCAGCACATCGACGCCGGTGTTCTCGCAAGGATGGGACGGCGCTACACCCCCGATGACGTCGGGAAACTTGTCGCCCGGTTGCGGGAACGCCTCCCCGGGATCTTCCTGCGGACCTCACTGATCGTCGGATTCCCCGGGGAGACGGCGAAAGCGTTCGACCGGCTGCTCCGATTCGTCCACGAGACCCGGTGGGACTACCTCGGGGTGTTCCCGTACTCCCGGGAGGAAGGGACGCCGGCCCATTCCATGCGTTCCCAGGTGTCCGAGCCGGTGAGTCAGGAGCGGGTGCGCCGGGTTCAGGACGTCCAGGCGGACATTCTCGCCGCGAGGAACGCGGCCATGATCGGCGAGAAGGTGGAAGTGCTGGTCGAAAAGACGCTTGCCCGGGAGCGCGCGGTGGGACGCCACCGGGGCCAAGCCCCCGAGGTGGACGGGACCGTTCACCTGGCCGGCTACGCGGGCCCTGCGGGGGGCTTCTGCCGGGCCCGGGTGACCGGCGCGCGGGAATGGGACCTGTTTGCAAAACCGGTTGACAGCGGAACGACTCCGGTTATACTAACGTAATTTTCCGATCCCGGCGGGGGTCTCAAGGCCCATGAAATCGATCAAGGACATGCTGCTCCGCATGCGAGAGGATCTCGTGAAGGATATCGCGCGCAGATCCAAGGCGACCACGGAGGGCACCACGCCCGACATCGGGGACATCCTGGACTCGGTCTCCGAGGAGCGGACGCGGGAGCTGGACATGATCCTGACCGACCGGGAGAAGAAGAAGCTGAGCCAGATCGACGACTCGCTCGACCGGATCGAGGAAGGCTCCTACGGTCTGTGCGAGGAGTGCGGCGTGAAAATCCCCAAGGGTCGGCTGAAGGTGATGCCCTTCGCCAAGTACTGCGTGGAGTGCCAGGAGAAGCTCGAGCGGGAGGAGAAGTACCTGCGCGAAGAGCCGGAGGACGGGATCAAGAAAGTCCCCGCCGGAGAGATCGAGGAGTAGCGGCCCTCTCGCCCCCGCACGGGTTCGCCGTTTTAGTCCGCCGTTTTGTCTTTCCTGTAAGAAACCACCCCCCGGTTATGTTCCTGGAGCGTTCTGGAGAACTTGTGGGACCCGTCGTTCCGCGATACGAAGTAGAGGTAATCCGAGTCGGCGGGGAAAAGCGCGGCCTGGATGGCCGAAATTCCCGGATTGGCAATCGGCCCCGGCGGGAGCCCGCGGTTCAAGTAAGAGTTGTACTGCGACGGCGTCTGCAGGTCTTTTTTCGTCAGTCCCTCCCCGAACCGCTTGAGCCCGTAGATCACTGTGGGGTCCATCTGAAGGGGCATCCCCAGCGAGAGGCGCTTCCGGATGACGGCCGACACGAATGGCTTCTCCTCGTCGACACCGGTCTCCTTTTCGATGATCGACGCGATGGTAACGAGCTGGAGAAGCGAGAATCCCGCCTCACGGGCCCTGCCCTCCCATTCGGGGAGGATCTTGCGGCGGAACTGGCGGGCCATGACCTCCAGGATGTCCTCCGGGGACATGGACTTCTCGAGCAGGTAGGTGTCCGGGAAGAGGAACCCCTCCGCCGTGGCCCCCGGTATGCCCAGCCTGCGCAGAACCTCCCGGGAAGCGGCGGTTTCGAGGAATTTCTCAGGATCGACGAGCTCGATGCCTCCCAGAATCTTCGCGATGTCGTAGAGGTTCGACCCCTCGGGGATCGTCACGGAATAGCGGGTGATCTCGCCGCGAAAGAGCTTTTTCCAGGCCTCCACTGCCGAAGGGGGGTCCGGGAACGAATATTCGCCGAACTTCAGACGCCTCCCCGTCATCGATCCCTGGATCAGCATCCGGAAGACGAGGGGGTGCTGCAGGACCTTTCTTTCTGCCAGAAGTCGCGCGACCTCGGAAGAAGTGCTTCCTTTCGGAATGACCACTTTGACCATTTGCCAATCCTTGGACGGAGGGGTGTCCATGAGCAGGAAAGCGAAGAGGGACGCCATTCCGAGCAGCAGAACGAGGGCGACCTTGAATTTCTGGGAAGACATGTCGGGGATTACTTCCGGTTCCGGGCGTCCAGGACGGATTGCAGGAGAAGGGCGGCGGCGAGGCTGTCGCGGATCTCTTTCCGTTTCTCGCGTCGCACGCCGGACTCGATGAGATGGCGTTCCGCCTGGGCCGTGGTGAAGCGTTCGTCCCACGGGACGACCGGCAAACCGAGGCACTCGTGGATCTTCAGCGCAAACCCCCTGGCTTTGGCCGCCTGGACCCCCTCCATCCCGTCGGGGAGGAGCGGGAGACCGATGACCACGGTTTCCACCCCGTATTCCCTCGCCACGACCGCGATCGCCTCGATGTCCTTTCGGTCCCCCTCCCGCCGGATCGCCGGAAGCTGCTGCGCAGTGATGCCGAGGAGGTCGGAAATCGCCACCCCGATGCGACGGCTGCCGAAGTCGAGCGCGAGCACCCTTCCCCTGATCTGATCCATCGGCGATTCCCCTGAGAAAGTTTACGTTTCCTCCCGTCGGACCGTCAACTCGGGGAACGGCCATCAAGATTGACGAACCGGCCGACCTCCGGTAAAACTATACGCATTGCGGAGGGGGGATGCCAGGTTCGATTACCGACGTGGCGGGCGTCCTGCTTGGGCACGAGCACGACTTCGCCAGGGGTTCCGGGGTGACGGTACTGCGGTTCCCCCAAGGGGCAGCGGGGGCCGCCGACATCCGCGGCGAGGCCGCTGGAACCCGGCAGATGGACTCTCTCCTGCGCCCCCATCCCGTTGGCCGCATGCATGCCCTCGTTCTTGCCGGCGGGAGCGCCTTCGGGCTCGACGCCGCGGCGGGGGTCATGCGCTATCTGGAAGAGGCAGGGATGGGATTTCCCACCCCCGGGGGGATCGTGCCGATCGTTCCCACCGCCGTGATCTACGACCTGGGTTTCGGCGATCCCTCGTTTCGCCCGACGCCCGACATGGGATACTCGGCTGCCTCCAGGGCGTCCGCCGTGCCGCCGGCCCGCGGCTCCGTGGGGGCCGGCGCGGGGGCCACGGTCGGCAAGGCGTTCGGCATCGGCCGCGCGATGAAGGGCGGCTTCGGGACGGCCAGCGAGGCGGGCGGCGGAACGATCGTCGGTGCCTGCGCCGTCGTGAACGCTTTCGGGGACGTGGTGGACCCGGAAACGGGCGACTGGATCGCCGGGGCCCGGGAAGAGGATGGGAAAGGGCCCGCCTGGACGGAGAAACGGTTCCGGGAGGGGTTCCGGCGGGAGCCCTTCGCTCCGGAGAACACGACACTGGCCGTCGTTGCAACGGCCGAACCGCTTTTACGCGAGGAACTCATGGCCGTCGCGCGGATGGCGCACGGCGCGTTGTCGCGGGCCATCCGCCCTGTCCACACGCCGATGGACGGGGACATCGTCGTAGCGCTCTCCACCGGTCTTTCGGGACGAAGGGGAAACGTGATGCAGGCAGCGATGCTGGGAGCGCGCGCGCTCGAAAAGGCGATTCTGGACGCGGTTCGGAGCGCGGTCGGTACCCCGGCCGTTCCGTCGGCTGAGGATCTGTCGGGGAAGGGAGGGGAGAGCCGTGATGAACCGGATTGAGGAAACCCTTCGGGGGTTGCAGTCGGATCCGTCGCCCTCGGTGCGCGAGGCCGCGTCCTCTTCCCTGGACCGGCTGAGGGCGAAGCGATCGGTGGCTTCCTATTTGAACGTGCTTCAGACGGGCACCTTGGAGGAGCGGATGCGGGTCGTTTTCTCCGCGGAGGACATCGGCGGGTCGGAAGGGATCTCCCTCCTGCTGGCGGCCTTGAACGACCGCGAGGCGGAAGTCCGGGGGGCCGCCGCCCGGGTGCTCGCTTTCTCCCCCACCGTAACCGTTCTTAAAGCCCTGGTGGAACGGCTTCCGAAGGAGGAGGGGGTCGTGCTGGGGAACCTCCTGGAGACGCTGGGGAGATCCCGGAGGAAGGAACTCGCCCCCGTCATCGGAAAATTTCTTGGCCACCCCGATCCGGAAGTCGCCGGCAAGGCGGTGGAGGCGTATGCCCTCGTCGCGGAAAAGAAAGAGTGGGAGAAGATCCTCCTCCAGGCGCGCTCGGAGAGCGAGGCGGTTCGCGCGGCGGCGGCCCGCGCCCTGTCGGAGTGGAGCGGGGGGGATGCTTAAGCTGGAGCCATCGCGGAGAACAGGGCCCCCGTGGTTGCGGACGGGTGGAATTGCGGGTTCACCGGCCCGAGGATCATCCGGCGCGGCTTTTTCGACGCTCCGTCCGATTCGCCCAGGTCCACCTGTTCCGGCCGGGGGAGCGGGTTGCCGTTCAGGTCGAACAGGACCACGACCTTCTGCCCCCCCTCGCCGGATGTCCCCTGCCCCGAGACCACCCCGATCTCCATGGTGTTCAATCGAACCATGGTCCCTACCGGATAGGTTCCCATGATTTTCGCGAAAACCTCTACGACCCCTGGGTCCAGCGACTTGCCGGCGACATTCTTCATGATCTCCAGCGACTCCTGCGGGAACCGGGCCTTCTGGTACGATCGCATCGTCGTCAGCGCGTCATAGCTGTCGGCAACGGGAATGACGTTGGAATTGGGGTGCATGCGGTAATCCGGCTCCGGGCGTGGATATCCCGTCCGGTCGAACCGCATGTGGTGTTCCAGGACCAAGTACGCGGAGGCGGGACGGATATGGGACATCTTCCCGAGAAGGGCGAACCCTTCCCCGGGGTGCTTCTTGATCTCCTCGAACTCCATTGGGGTCAGCGTGCTGGGCTTCCGGATGAGGTTGAGGGCGAGCTGCGTTTTCCCGATGTCGTGCAGGAGGCCCGCGACTCCCACGTCGACCTTGTCCTGGGAGGAGAGATTCAGGGTATCGGCAAGGGCGAGCGACAGAACGGCCACGTTCACGGAATGGTTGTAGGTGTACTCGTCGTACTTCTTGATGAGCGTCAGCGCCAGCATGGCATCCCGGTTCCGCGTGAGCATGCTGCTCATGTCCTTGACCACGCGCTCGGACTCGGCCCCGGAAGGGATCCGTCCCAACCGCACGTCCCGCAGGACCGAGACCACCACGGAGACCGCGTTGTCGTAAAGTTCGTGCGCGACCGTCTGGTCGTCCTTCTCGCTGTCCTCGATCGGCTTGACGCGGATGTAGGTGACTCCCGACTGGAAAAGGAGTTCCTGGATCCGGTTCGGGGAGAGCTCCTGCTCCTTCGTCTCATGGAGGAAACGGATGAAGTTCTCGATGTCGCCGGGCGTGAGCCTCTTGTCGAAAATGATGGCCGGCACCCCGATCCGGGAGAGCCGTTCCATGAAGAATTCGTGGGAGGAGGTCAGGCTGAAGATGGGGACCCCTTCGAAGACCAGCGTGCCATCCGTAATGAGGAGGACGAGCTCGGAATGGTCTCCGAAGAGCAGGAGGAGGTCCTTGTGCACCTTCTCCACGGGGGTACGGACCAGGGGGTGCGCGGCGGGATAGAGCCCCCGGTTCCTCAGGGAAGTTCCCAGTGCCCGGATCAGGCCGGTAATCAGGATTTCCTGTTCGCGCCGGTTCATGGCCGATCCTCCTCTAATTTTTCCTGAGGAGGCGTTCCGCCTCCGCTCTCAGGTATTTCTCCGGTGCGCGGGCGGCCCGTTCGAGCACCTCCTTGGCCTTTTCCCCGCTCATCTTTGAGATGCTCCGGAGCGCGTGGGTTTTCATGGCCCGGAACTTTTTCGTCTCCCAGACGGCCGTCGTCCGGAGGATTTCTTCCAGGGCCGTGACCGCCTCGTCGGTGTCGATGGCCCGCAGGGATTCGATCGCTTCGTGGGCCAGCCGGTAAATGGGGAACAGGAACCGCTTGTGGACGGTCCGCCGGAACAGGGTGAGGACGGCCTCGGATTCCTTTTTGGAAGACATCGCCGCGGTGGCGGTCAGGGCCACCGTTTCCTCCGGGAAGAAGCAGAGTTCCCCCAATGCCTGGACCGCGGAGGGGTGGGGGAGCTTGGAAAGCGCCTTGATCGCCTCCTTCTTCACGCGGAGGTCCGGGTGGGACAGGGCGTTGGCCACGTGCGGTGCGAGATCGGGGAGCCCCAGGCTTCCGAGAATCTTCACCATGTTGCGGATCATGAACCACCGGGAGTCGTTCAGGTTCTCGAGGATGGCGGGTACTGCGGGCCTGCCGATCCGGACGACGATCTCCACGATCGATCTCCGCGCGAGGAGGTCCTCCTCGTCCGCGAGCGTCCGGAGAAGCGGCTTGACGGCCCGGTCCTCGAACGCCACCAGCACCGTCTCCACCCCCCGGCGGCCCCTTCCGGACTTCCCCCGAAGGAGATGGATGTAATGGGAGACCAGCTCTTCGGTGGCCATCTCCTTGATCCCGAGGCGCGCGAGGTTGGCGATCTCCGCGTTCTGCATGGGCGGGCGCTCGATGTGGCCCGCGAAGATCATGAGCGCCCGGGAAGCGAATTCGATCTTCCGGTCCATTCGCTCGCTGAAAAGGGCCCGGGTGAGAGCGATGAGGTGGTCGCGGTACGTGGCGGCGTCGGTTTCCTTCTCGATCAGGCCCAGAAGGTCCTCGATCGTCAATTCTTCCAGATCCACATTCTCCAGACCCAACGACGGTTCCGCGTCGGTCTGCGCAGACTCTGCGCTCTCTTCGGGCAGGACCTCCTCCTCCGTCTTCATCATCTCCGTGAGGCCCTGGTAATCCACGCGGTTCACCCAGATCCGCGACACTTTCGCCCGGATCATTACCTGCTCGAGGCCGCCCTCGTCCTGGATCTGCTGGAGGTCGCGGTTGAGGATGCCGAGGAATGCGATCATCTCGTTGGACTTCAGGTTGGGCAGGAAGATGATCTTGCCTGCGCGTCGGAGATAGAGCTCCCGGTTCAGGTCCGCGATCGCCTTGCTCGGAACCGGGAGAGGTGTTTCCCCGTATAGGAGGGTGTTCTTGGTCACGTCGATTTCCAGCCCTTCCTCCGGCAGCGGGATCTCTTCGAAGTTGGAGATGATTTTGGAGATGGCCTGGATCAGCGCGGGGTGTCCGGGAGGGTAGAAGCTGACGCTTTTCAGCCCCTTTGCCAGTTCGGTGACCGCCCGGGAGATTCGCTGTATGAGGTCGCTTTCAGGCATTTTCGTCTCGCAATGCCCCGTGGATGGCAAAAATCGTTTTATTTGTCACAGTCGTTTATTATAAATGTAAAATTGATAATCTGGTTATGCCTATCTTTCAACGAAAACGTTTTCGGGGAAATCTGCTCTGGAGGGCGGTCGCCTCAGGGCTCGGGCTGGGTTTCGCTCCCGTGGCCCCCGGAACGTTCGGCTCCCTGCTCGCCCTGCCGCTGTGGTTCTGGGGAGGCGGAACGGGGCCGGTCCATTACTGCGCGCTCGCCGGAGTGCTCCTGCTGTCGGTTCCCTCCGCGCACGTGGAAATCCGGGAAACGGGCAGAAGGGATCCCCCCTCGGTCGTGATCGACGAGGTGGCGGGAATGCTGCTGGCCGCGACGGGGATCCCCTGGGGGTGGAGGCCGGTCCTGCTCCTTTTCCTCCTTTTCCGGTTCTTCGACATCGTGAAATTCGGGCCCGCGGCCTGGGCGGACAAGCGGGAGGGAGCCGTGTACGTCGTCGCGGACGACCTCGTTGCGGGGGTGTACGCCAATCTTGCCTACCGGGGGATCGTGTGGCTGACCGGGTGATCCGGAATCTGGCGGAGCGCTTAGGAGCGGCGTTCTCAGGAGCGAAAATCACGCTGGCCGTCGCCGAGTCGTGCACCGGGGGAAGCTTGTGCGCCGCGATCACGGAGATCCCGGGGAGTTCCGTCTACTTCCTGGGGGGCGTTGTCGCATATCACAACGAAGTCAAGACCAGGGAACTCGGCGTCCCGGAGGAGTTGATCCGGTCCGTCGGCGCGGTGAGCGAGCCGGCGGCGATCGCCCTGGCGGACGGGGTCAGGCGCCGGTTCGGCGCGGACGCCGGGGTCGGCGTCACCGGGATCGCGGGACCGGGCGGGGGATCGCCGGAGAAGCCGGTGGGCACCGTATGTCTGGGGATTTCGGCGGATGGCGTCCGGCATTCGGGCAGGAGGAAATTTTCCGGCGACCGCGAATCCGTCCGTGGCCAGGCCGTGGCCTGGGCCCTGACCGAGCTTCTCCTGCGGGTGCGCGCCGTGGGGGGAGAAACGAAATGAGGGCGTTCATCGGGATCGGCCTGCCGCCTTCGTTCCGTCGGGCGATCCGGGAAGCGATTTCCCCGTTCCACGCGCGGCGTCTCGCCGTTTCCTGGACCCCCGAGCAAAACCTCCATGTAACGTTGAAGTTTCTCGGGGAGACATCGCCCGGAAGGGTGGACGAGATCGCCTCGCTGCTCCTTGCGGCAGGGAGCGGGATCCCTGCCTTCGAGTTCCTCGCCGAGGGGGCGGGAGGATTTCCATCCCTGCGTGCTCCGCGCGTGCTGTGGGTCGGCATCCGGGAACCGCTTGAATTGGTCGGGAAGTTGCAAGAGAATATGGAAAAGGTGCTTTCCGGCGCGGGCTTCCCATGCGAGGAAAGGCCGTTCCACCCGCACATCACGGTCGGCCGCGTACGAGACAGGCTCCCCCCGGGGTGGGGGGAGAGATACGCCAGTGCCCTGTCCGGGAAACCGTTCGGGGCGGTCGGGGTAAACTCGTACCAACTGTACGAAAGCCGGCTGTCTCCGGGAGGAGCTGTGTATACCGTCCTGCGCGACATTCCACTCCCGCGGGGGCCCGAGAGGACGGAGAGAGAGGAGAAAGGGAAATGATCCAGGACCCGAACCGCCGGAAGGCGCTCGAAATGGCGCTTTCGGCGATCGAAAAGAATTACGGCAAGGGTGCGATCATGCGTCTCGGGGCCGACACGCCCGTAAAAGACATCCCCGTGATCTCCACGGGGGCGCTCTCCCTGGACGTGGCACTGGGAATCGGCGGAATCCCCCGGGGTCGCGTGACGGAGATCTTCGGCCCGGAGGCGTCCGGGAAAACCACGCTGGCCCTGCATATCGTCGCGGAGGCGCAGCGACAGGGGGGGATTGCGGGGTTCATCGACGCGGAACATGCCCTGGACCTTTCGTACGCGAGAAAGCTGGGTCTTTCCACCGAGGATCTGCTGATCTCCCAGCCGGACACCGGGGAGCAGGCCCTTGAGATCGCTGAAATGCTCGTGCGCAGCGGCGCGCTCGACGTCCTCGTCGTCGACTCGGTCGCGGCGCTGGTCCCCAAGGCGGAGATCGAGGGGGAGATGGGGGACGCGCACATGGGACTCCAGGCGCGCCTGATGTCCCAGGCCCTCCGCAAGCTCACCGCGACGATCAGCAAGTCGCAGACGGCGGTCATTTTCATCAACCAGATCCGGATGAGGATCGGTGTGATGTTCGGCAACCCGGAGACGACGACCGGCGGGAACGCCCTCAAGTTCTACGCCTCCGTCCGGATGGACATCCGCCGCCTGACGCAGATCAAGAAGGACGACGAGATCATCGGGAGCCGCACGCGCGTCAAGGTGGTCAAGAACAAGCTCGCGCCCCCCTTCCGGGAGGCGGAGTTCGACATCCTTTACGGAGAGGGGATCTCGCGGGAAGGGGATCTCCTGGACATCGGCACGGAGCTCGGGATGATCGAGAAGAGCGGCGCGTGGTATTCCCTGGAAGGGGAGCGGATCGGCCAGGGGCGGGAGAACGCCAGGGGCTTCCTCAAGGAGCACCCGGAGATCGGCTCCGGCCTCCGGAAAAAGATCCTGGCGAACTACGGCATCGGGGAAGCCGGCCGCGCGGCGCAGGAAGGAGCCACCTAAATGGAACTCAACGACATCCTCAAGGCGGCCGTCCGTCATGGCGCTTCCGACGTCCACTTGAAGGCCGGGCTTCTGCCCGTCTTCCGGATCAACGGCAAGCTTGTCCCCCTCAAGGTGCCGGAGCCGCTCAAACCGGAAGAGCTCTCCGCCATGGGCGCGGTCATCCTCACGGAGGAACAGCGGAAAAAATTCGAGCTGGTCCACGAACTCGACTGCGCCTACAGCATCTCGGGGCTGGGGCGGTTCCGCGTCAATATCTTCATTCAGCGCGGCACGATCGGGATCGTTCTCCGCATCGTCCCCGTCGGAGTCCTGTCCTTCGAGGAGCTCCACCTGCCGAAGGTGCTGGAAAAGGTTGCGCTGGAGAACCGCGGACTGGTCCTGTGCACCGGGACCACCGGCTGCGGGAAGTCGACGACCCTGGCCTCCATCATCGAATACATCAACATACACCGCAGCTGCCACATCGTTACGATCGAGGACCCGATCGAGTTCCTCCTCCATGACCGGAAGAGCATCATCAACCAGCGGGAGCTGGGCGTGGACACCGTTTCCCTCGCCGGGGCGCTCCGGAGCGCCCTGCGGCAGGACCCCGACGTGATCCTCGTGGGCGAGATGCGCGACCTGGAAACGATCGAGACGGCGATCATGGCCGCCGAGACGGGGCACCTTGTCCTCTCGACGCTGCACACGCTCGACGCCGCCGAGACGATCAACCGCGTCGTGGGAGCGTTCCCGCCCTACCAGCAGAAGCAGGTTCGGATCCAGATGGCTTCCCTGCTGAGGTCCGTCATTTCCCAGCGGCTGGTGCCGAAGGCCGACGGAAAGGGCCGCGTGCCGGCGATCGAGATCATGATCAACACCGCCCGGGTCAGGGAGTACATCGAGGACAAGGACAAGACCAAAAAGATCCGGGAGGCGATCGCCCAGGGGTACGTGAGCTACGGGATGCAGACCTTCGACCAGTCCCTCATGTTGCTCTACAAGGAAGGGCTGATCTCCCTGGACGAGGCGCTGCGGCAGGCCTCGAACCCCGACGATCTGGCGCTGCGCATCCGCGGGATCTCCTCGGGCACGGACCTGACCTGGGACGATTTTGACAAGAGCGGCGAGCTGCCGACGAAGGAGTAAAAGCGGAGAGCCGCCGCCCCCGGGCGGGGCTATGGCAGCGGCGCTCCGGATGCTCTCCCGGCGGGGCTTGAGCGAGGGGGAAATCCGGGAAAGGCTTGCGAAGAAGGGGATTCCCCCGACGGAGGCTTCGGCGGTGATCCGCCGGCTTCAGGAGCTTGGGCTGGTGGACGACCCGGAGCTTTGCGCGCAGCTGGTGCGCTCTTACCGCGAGACGCGCTCCTACGGATCCGCAAAGATCATCTGGGTCCTGCGGGCGCGCCATTTTCCGCCGGACCTTGTCGAGAAAATCCTGCGGGAATCCTCCTCCGGGGAAGAGGAGTTGGCCGCCGCTTCCGCCGCCCTCCGGAAGAGGTTCCGCGCCGGGCTCCCCTACGGCCGGCAGGGGGCTGCCAAGGCCTACCGGTTTCTCGCGGGGCGCGGGTTTTCCCCGGAGATGTGCCGGAGGGCCATCGGGGGGTTTTCGTTCGACATCCAGGAAGGCGAGGGATAAACCATTGTCGAAGACCGGGGCTTCTCTTCGCGCCGCATTTCTTTCCTATTTCGAGAAGAACGGCCACAAGGTCCTTCCCGGGTCCTCCCTGGTGCCGGGAAACGACCCGACCCTGCTGTTCACGAACGCCGGCATGGTGCAGTTCAAGGAGAATTTCCTGGGACTGGGGCCCGCCTCCCTTACACGCTCGGCCACCGCGCAGCGCTGCCTGCGCGTCAGCGGCAAGCACAACGACCTCGAGAACGTCGGCTATACGGCCCGACACCACACGCTCTTCGAAATGCTGGGGAACTTCTCCTTCGGGGACTACTTCAAGAAGGAGGCGATCTTCTTCGGGTGGGATTTCCTCACGCGGGAGGTCGGGCTCGACGGCCGGCGGATGACGGTGTCCGTCTTCCGGGAGGACGACGAAGCGTACGACCTCTGGCACAAAACGATGGGGCTGCCCGCCTCGCAGATCGTGCGGTTCGACGAGAAGGACAACTTCTGGGCGATGGGGCCTACGGGACCGTGCGGGCCGTGCTCCGAGATCATCTACGACCAGGGGGATGGGGTGGGGTGCGGGCGGCCCGGGTGCTCCGTGGGTTGCGACTGCGACCGGTTCCTCGAGATCTGGAACCTCGTCTTCATGCAGTACAACCAGGATGAGAGCGGCAAGAAGACGCTGTTGCCGAAGCCCAGCATCGACACAGGGATGGGGCTGGAACGGCTGGCCGCGGTCGCCCAGGGGGTCGCCAGCAACTACGACACCGACCTCTTCCAGCCGATTCTCCGTGAAATCGCCCGTCTTTGCGGCGTCGCTCCCGGAACGTCGAAAGCCGCCGACGCGGCGATGCGGGTGATCGCCGACCATGCGCGGGCCACGGCGTTTCTCATCGCCGACAGCGTGCTCCCCTCCAACGAGGGGCGGGGGTACGTCCTGCGCCGGATCATGCGGCGCGCCCTGCGGCACGGGAAGAAACTCGGATTCGACGGGCCGTTCCTCCACCGGGTGGCGGGCACCGTGGTGCAGGAGTTCTCGCCCGCATACCCGGAACTGGGCAAGAACGCCGCGTTCATCGACACCGTGGCCGTGAACGAGGAGAAGCGGTTCCTCGAGACCCTCGACGCGGGCCTGCGGATGGTCGAGGACGAATTCTCCCGGATCGGGAGGGAGGGGAGGGTCGTATTCGCCGGCGAGGTGGCATTCAGGCTCTACGACACCTACGGATTCCCTGCGGATCTCACGGCGGACCTGTGCCGCGAGCGGGGCGTTGCGCTCGACCAGGAAGGGTTCGAAAGAGAGATGGAGAAGCAGCGGGCGCAGTCCCGGGTTTCCTGGAAGGGGGGAGAGGTCGCCGCGTCCGACGCAGCGGCAGCGTTCCTTTCCGGCGCAGGGATCGCGGTGGAGTTCGTCGGCTACGAGCGTCTTGCCGCCGCGGGCAGGATCGTGGCCCTCTTCCGGACGGGGGAGCAGGTACCTTGCGCAGGGGCGGGCGAGGAGATCGATTTCGCCACGGACGTAACTCCCTTCTACGGGGAATCCGGGGGGCAGGCGGGGGACATCGGGACCGGCGCGGGGAAGGGATTCCGGCTGCAGATCCTGTCGACGCGAAAACCCGCCGCGGACGCGATCGTCCACCACGCGAAGGTCGCCGAGGGGACGGTGCGCGGGGGAGAGGCGGTGGACCTTTCGGTCGACGAGCAGGTGCGGCGCCGGACACAGGGCAACCACACCGCGACGCACCTCCTCCAGGCGGCGCTCCGGAACGTTTTGGGGACCCACGTAAAGCAGGCGGGCTCGTACGTGGGCCCGGACAAGCTCCGGTTCGATTTCACCCACTTCGAAGGGATCCCGGGGGAGGCGCTGCACGAGGTGGAAAACCAGGTCAACGAGGCCATCTTCTCGGCGTTACCGGTGAAGTGGGAATCCCTGCCGCACGACGCGGCGATTGCGGCAGGCGCGATGGCGTTCTTTGGCGAGAAATACGGCGACGCCGTCCGGATGGTGAGCGTCCCCGGCATCAGCCGGGAACTGTGCGGGGGAACGCACGTCCGCAACACGAGCGAGATCGGCCTTTTCCGGATCGTTTCGGAGGGGGCGCTCGCGTCGGGGGTACGCCGCATCGAGGCCCTGACGGGGATCGCGGCGCTGCGCCACCTGCGGGACGAGGCCGGCCTGCTGCACGAAATCTCGCGCGACCTCAAGGTCTCTCCGGCGGACGCCGCCGATCGCGTCCGCAAGCTGTTCGTCCAGATCAAGGGCCTCGAGAAGGAGCTCCAGGAGGCCAGGCGCCGGGCATCGCGGGACCTCGTCGGGGAGGTCTTGGGCAAGGCGGTGAAATCGGGGGGCGTGACGTTCGCGTCCGCCGAGGTCGAGCCGATGGACGCCGCCGCCCTGCGGGATCTGGCCGACAAGGTCAAGGGGAAGATGAAAAGCGGGATCCTGCTCCTGGGTAGCGTCCAGGGCGACCGGTGCCACCTCGTGGCGGGCGTGACGGAGGACCTGCTGTCCTCCTATTCGGCGAACGACATCGTCAGGAAGGCCGCCACGTCGGTAGGCGGCGGCGGCGGCGGGCGGCGCGACATGGCCCAGGCGGGCGGTTCAAAGACCGACGGCCTTGCGGAAGCGCTCCGATCGCTGTCCGGGTGGGTGAAATAGGCCGGCCGGGGGGGTTACTCGCCTTTGGTATCCCGGTCGAGCGTGTTGAGGTAGAGCTGGACCAGCTTGTTCGTGGGGTCCCGGAAGAGGGCCTCCTCCCATGCGCGGCGTGCTTTTTCCTTTTTCCCCGACAGGTACAGGAGAATCCCCTGCTGGATCCTCGCAGGGACGTTGTCCGGGTGGGCGGCGAGGACCTTCTCCACTTCCTCCAGCCCCTCGACCAGCTTGCCTGCTTCCCGTAGCGCCACGACCATCCGGATGCGCAGGTCGGGATACTCGGGAGCCACCGCGAGGGCCTTCCTGTATTCCTGGATCGCTTCCTCGTTCTGGCCCAGGGCGAGGTACAGCTCACCGAGTTCGGAGTGCAGGTTGGCGATCTTCCCGCGGAAGAGGTTGCCGCGCGTAGGTTCCCCCATGCAGACAACGGATTCGCTCGCACGCCGGTAGACGGCCTTCGCCTCCTCGTACTTCCCCATGTCGTTGAGGGTGATGGAGAGCGAGAGGAGGGCCTCGGTGTAGGTTGGGTTGAGCCCGATCGCCTTCTCGAAATACTCGACGCCCTGGTGGAGCTTTCCCCATTGGTGATAGATGAGACCGAGGATGTAGTAGAGGTCGGCGTAGCTTGCCCCCCCTTCGATCGCCTCGCGCAGGACCCTTTCCGCGCGGAAGAAGTCCCTCTCCTCGAAGGCCCGTTTCCCGATGGTGATGAGCGTGGACAAGTCCCGGCTCACGGCTTCTTCCCTCCCGGTGCGGGGAACTTTTCGGCGAGGCTCTTCCTGGTTTCAGCCGCCTCCGCCTTCTTTCCCTGCTTTTCCAGCGCCTCCGCGAGGAAGGACAAGAGGGAAGGCACGGCGGCGGTTTCCGGGTATTCCGACAGGGCCCGCAGGGCGCGCGCCTCCGCGCTTGCGTAATGCTTGCGGCCGAGGTAGTGGGAGACCACCTGCTTTTCGTGCTCCGCCAGCCGGTTCCGAAGCTCGGCGATCTTGACGGCGGCGATCGGAGAGTAGGGTCCTTTCGGGCTCTTTTCCAGCACCTGCGTGAACGCCTTGACCGCCTCGAGGGTCTTGGTCTGGTCCCGGCCCGGGTCGGCCACCTGCCTTGCAAGGAGTTCCCCCTTCCGGTAGAAGGCATAAGGAACATTGTCGTCGGCAGGGTAAAGACGGAGGAAATCGTCGAAAGCGACCTCCGCCTCGACGTCGTCCCTGTTGTTCATCCGGGCGTCGGCCAGGCCGAGCTGGGCCTTCGCGGCGAGGGGGGAGTTGGGAAACCGCTCGAGGAGCACCTGGAAGGCTTCGGTCGCGTCTCCGTACTTTTTCGCGGCGAACTTCTGCTGCCCTCGAGTGAAGAGGTCGGGGGCGGTGAGTCCCGTTTGCTTCGCCAGCTTTTCGGTACAGGCGGGGAGAAGGAAAAGCAGGAGCAGGACCCCGATGGCGGGGAAGTTGCGCGGCCGAAGCATGGGGAAAAACGGTAGTATAGCCAGCGGGAATTGTCAATGTTACCCTAAGATTTTTTAGGGGGACATTCCAACGGAACACTCCTGATCTTTGCGCTCGTTATGGCGAGGAGTGTTCCCCGCGATGGGGGGTCAGATGAAAGGGAAAGTGGCGGTCGTCACCGGAGGGTCGCGCGGCATCGGTTTTGCGGTAGCCACGCGGTTCTTGAGGGAGGGGGCGCACGTGGCGGTTGCGGATCAGCGCGACGAAGCGATGGAGCATCTCCGGGTGGTGGGGCAGAAGAGGGGCGCGCGACTTCTCTTCGTCAAGACGGACATCCGGCGGTTTTCCGAGGTGGAGGCCGTTGGGAAGAAGGTGATCGCCGGCCTGGGAAGGATCGACATCTGGGTGAACAACGCCGGCTGGGATCGGATCACCCCGTTCCTGTCGACGGTTCCGGAGGATTGGGCGAAGGTGGTGGAGATCAACCTGATGGGGGTGGTGCACGGGACGCGCGTGGCTCTTGAAGCCATGGTCGCGGGGAAGGAGGGAGGGGCGATCGTCAACGTGGCCTCCGACGCGGGCAGGGTCGGAAGCTCGGGCGAGGCGGTCTACTCCGGCGCCAAGGGCGGGGTGATCGCCTTCACGAAAGCCGTCGCCCGCGAAGTCGCCCAGCACGGGATCCGCGTCAACTGCGTCTGCCCGGGGCCGACGGAGACCCCGCTCCTCACGGAGAATTTCGGGACGGAGGAGGGAAGCAGGATCATCGAGGCGATCAAGCGCGGCATCCCCTTCCGGCGCCTGGGCAGGCCGGAGGAGATCGCCGCCGCCATCCACTTCCTGGCGTCGGAAGACGCCTCCTACATCACCGGGCAGGTCCTGAGCGTCAACGGCGGTCTGAACATGGTCGGTTGATGATAAATTTTTCGCTGGGCGGTCTCGGAAAAATGATATAAGTTACTGTTTCAACGCGGCACCGGAAAGACAATAAAAAAAACAGGGAGGTAGAACCAACAATGAAAGGCGAAAAGAAATGGCTTGTTTTCTGCTTCGCGCTGTTCCTCGCGTCGTTCCTCGGAAACGCGGCAACGGCGGCGGAAGTTATCAAGGTCGGGATCGTGCTGCCGCTGACAGGCGAGCAGGCGAAGTTCGGCGAGATCGAGAAGCGATCGTTCGAAATAGCGGCGGAAGAGATCAACGCGAAAGGCGGCGTCAAGGGGAAAAAGCTGGAACTTCTCTTCGAGGACGATACCGGGAAGCCCGACGTCGGCCGGTCCGCCACGGAGAAGCTGATCTCCCAGGAGAAGGTCCCCGTCATCACGGGCGGGTACTCCAGTTCCGTCACCGCCGCCGCGACCGCCGTCGCCCAGCAGTTCAAGGTACCCTTCCTGGTCACGACCGGCTCGGCGGACAAGATCACGGAAAGCAATTACGACTACGTCTTCCGGATCAACCCGCCCGCCAGCGAGTACCCGGCGGCGGTCGTCACCTTCCTCCAGGAGGTGGTCAAACCGAAGACGGCCGTCATCCTCTTCGAGAATTCCCTCTTCGGGC